>JAMLIA010000118.1 GCA_023954495.1 Thermomicrobiales bacterium
CCGACGCGCGTATGACCTGCTGACCGAGGGGTTCGGCGCGGGCTTCAACGGTCCGTTGACAGTCGTCGTGGATACACGCCAGGCGACGGATGCGCAGGCCGTCGAGCGGCTGGCTGCTGACCTGCGCGAGCAGCCAGGCGTAGCGCGAGTCAGCCCACCCATCTTCAATCCAGCAGGCGACACGGGCATTATCACAGTCATTCCTGGGACCTCGCCGCAGTCCGAGGCAACCCAGGATCTCGTCCACTTGCTGCGCCGCGACGTCGTGCCACCGGCCATTCAGGAGAGCGGCGTCGAGGCGTCGATCGGCGGCCCGACGGCGGCGTTCATCGACATCGGAGACCGCATTTCCAGCCGGCTACCGGTGTTCTTCCTCGTTGTCATTGGTGTGAGCATGCTGCTGCTGGCGATCGTCTTCCGCTCGCTGCTGGTGCCGGTGCAGGCTGCACTGATGAACGTGCTATCGATTGCCGCTGCCTACGGCGTGCTGGTGGCCGTCTTCCAGTGGGGCTGGTTCTCCAGCGTGTTCGGGATCGACCGGACTGGGCCGATTGAGTCGTTCCTGCCGATGATGCTGTTCGCGGTGCTGTTCGGCCTCTCGACGGACTACGAGGTGTTCCTGATGAGCAGGATCCATGAGGCATGGCTGGAGGGTCGCGGCAGCCGCGCAGCGGTCAGCCACGGCAGCGCGACGACGTCGCGGGTGATCACCGCAGCCGCCAGTATCATGGTCGTCGTCTTCCTGTCGTTCACGCTCAGCGATTCGCGGATTGTGAAAGAGTTCGGCCTTGGACTCGCGGTCGCGATCTTCGTTGACGCGACCGTGATCCGGATGCTGATGGTTCCGGCGATCACCGGCCTGCTCGGCGATGCCAACTGGTATATGCCGGCCTGGCTCGACCGGCGATTGCCACGCGTCTCGCTGGAGGCTCCGGCACCAGCGCCGGTTACGGTCCCTGCGGTGACGCCGGTCGAGGGCGACTGACATCGTGCGGCCGGCGCGATATGCTCCGCATAACGGATGGATGGAGGCGGATCTGCAGGAACAGACGACTGGCACACGGCAGGCTCAGGCGGCACGTCGCCGACAGCAGCTTCTGGAGGCAGCGTTTACGCTCTTCGCCGAGCGTGGCTACCGGGCCACATCGGTGCGCGACATCACGCGCGCGGCCGGCGTGACCGAGGCGGTTCTCTATCACTACTTCGGCAACAAGGCCGACCTGTTGGCTGCCGTGCTCGCCGTCTACGCGCCGTTCGCTGGCTATCGGCGCATCCTCGAAGCGGCCGACTCGGTCCCGGTCGAGATGGTTCTGCGGCGACTGAGCAGTGAGTTCCTCCGCATGCTGCACGAGCGGCGGGCGTTTGTGCTGACCCTCCTTAGCGAGGCTTCGACCGACGCGGAGATCGCGGCGATCCTCAGGCGCCTGCTCGACGATATCATCGGGTCCGTCGTTACCTTCCTCGACTCCCGCCGGGCTACCGGCGAACTCTCCCCGGCTGTCGATAGCCGCGCCGTTGGCGAGGCATTGCAAGGTGGGTTGCTGATCCATTTCCTCAGCCAGAGTCTTGGCGGTGAGACACCGACGGCTGATGACGCGGTGATCGAGCGACTCGTGAGCGTCCTGCTCACCGGCATCCTCCCGCGTTCGTAATCGGCGACGAACCATCCGCTGGCGGCGGCTGTGTCGGCCCGCCGATCCTGGCAGTATCTTGACACGAGGCTTTCGCGTGCTCTAGGGTACGTTCACACCTTCATTGCTGAAGCATCCGGGCAGCGACGACGCTGCCGATGGCCCAATCTTCCGATCGCAGCATCAGTTCGGCGCTGATTCACGGCCCTGGACTTGCGATCGAATCCTCGAAATCGTCCACGACGCAGTGACCGATTCGGTGGTTCCTCTTCGGAGGTCTATCGTCATTCGTGTTTCGTTCGCAGACCTCCCGTCTGTTCAGAGCGCGGCAGCCGCCAATGCTGTCGCAGCGGCACCGGCTCGTTGTCGAGCAACGTTCCGATGCCGAGGAGAGGGGTGATGCCTGCGGCGTAATGGCGTTCCTCAGACCAGAAATTCTGCGAACCACAAAGGTCTGCCACCTGGACTTTCACGTGACGGAGGATGACCGTATGGACCCGCTCGAACGACGCATTATGTATCTCCTGTCTCTGCGCGGTCGCTCGCCTCAGGCGGACGCCTATTCGCGACGCGAGCTCTTCCGCCTCGGCGCTCGATACGCCCTCGGCGGCAGCGTGCTGGCAATGATTCTGGCCGCGTGCGGCAACTCGCAGGACACGCCGACATCGACGGCGTCGAGCGGCTCCGGTGGCAGTACCCCCGGCACCGGTGGCTCGCCGACGACCGAGATCGAGCTGCCGATGATGAAGCCGGAGGATGTGCCGGATAAGCTCAAGGGCAGCGGCGAGGTCGTCGCCATCTCGTTCGGTGGTGCCTACCAGGAGGCGCAACGCAAGGCGTACTTCGAGCCGTTTGAGGAACTATGCGGCATCACCGTCAAGGAGGCCGAGGGGCCGGACATCGCCAAGATCAAGGCGATGGTCGATACCGGCAACGTCCAGTGGGATCTCCCCGAAGTCGGACTCGACGGCATCATCGCGCTGGAGCGCCAGGGCGACTACTGGGAGCCGATTGATTACGACCTCGTCGATGTCGACAACATCGACGAAGGCTTCCGCCACGAGCACGCGATCGCGATGAACCCGTATGGCCTGATCTACGGCTATCGCACCGACGCCTTCGACGGCACGCCGAGCGGCTGGGCCGATTTCTGGGATACCGAAAAGTTCCCCGGACCACGCGCGATGGAGGGCGGCTCCGGCGGTCTGCTGCCGTTCCTCGAAGCGGCTGTCATGGCCGACGGCGTGGCGATGGACAGCATCTACCCGCTCGACATCGACCAGGCCTATGCGTCGCTGGAGAAGATCAAGGACGACGTCGTCAAGTGGTGGGATGCCGGCGCGCAACCGGTCCAGATGCTAGCCGACAAAGAGGCAGTCCTCGCCCAGGCGTGGAGCGGTCGCATTCTCACCCTGAAGTCGCAGAACCCGGACATGCCGGTTGAGATCGCCTGGAATCAGGGCCAGCTCGCGTTCGATGTCTGGGGCATCCCGAAGGGTGCGCCGAACCGGGAGAACGCCCAGAAGCTGGCGGCGTTCTCGACGATGGCGGTCTCGCAGGCGCGACTCTCGATGCTCTACCCGAATGGCTTCGTCAACAACAAGTCGGTCGACTTCATCCCTGCGGAGATCGCCAGCACGCTGGCGACGTCACCGGAGCACAAGGAGCAGATGTTCATCCTGGATGACAACTGGTGGGCGGACAACCGCGAGGAAGTCCTCCAGCGCTGGAACACCTTCATCCTCGGCTAGCGACGACGGCAAGGGGAGACGAGCATGGCAACTGAGACAGCCGGGCAGACTCCGGCGGCAACCGAGCGTCACCACGACCGTACCGGCGCGACCGTGCGGATCGATCATCTGGACAAGCGCTTCGATTCCGTTGCCGCTGTGCAGGACGTCTCGTTCGACATCGAGGCGGGTGAGTTCATCACCATGCTCGGGCCGAGCGGATCCGGCAAGACCACGACGCTGATGATGATCGCCGGGTTCGAGATCCCGACGTCCGGTGAGATCTACATCGACTCGTCTCCCGTCGCCACCATCCCGCCATTCCGACGCAACATCGGAATGGTCTTTCAGAACTACGCGCTGTTCCCGCACATGACCGTCGCCGAGAACATCGCCTTCCCGCTGAAGATGCGCAAGGTGGATAAGGCAACGATCGAGCGACGCGTCGGTGAGGTGCTGGAGGCGGTGCGGCTGCCCGACTACGGTCGGCGCTACCCACGGCAGCTCTCCGGCGGCCAGCAGCAGCGCATCGCCCTGGCGCGCGCGATCGTCTTCAATCCGCGCGTGCTGCTGATGGACGAGCCACTCGGCGCGCTGGACAAGAAGCTCCGCGAGGAGATGCAGCTCGAAATCCGGCGTCTTCATCAGGAATTGGGAATCACGTTCATCTACGTGACCCACGACCAGGAGGAGGCGCTGGTTATGTCCGATCGCATCGTCGTGATGAACAATGGTCGTGTCGTCCAGATCGGCGATCCCCGCGATCTGTACGATCGCCCCTGCAACCGCTTCGTCGCGTCGTTCATCGGTGAATCAAATTTCCTGGAGGGGGCGATCGTCAGCGGCGCGGACGGTACGCATACCGTGCAGATTGGCGACACGACGCTGAAGGCGGTTGGCGTCGAAGGATTGCCCTCGGGCGACCCAGCGGTCGTCGCCATCCGGCCGGAGAAGCTCAGCTTCATGGACAACGGCTTCGTCCCCGATGCGGCGCAGAATGTCTTCGACGCGACGGTCGTCGAGGCGGCCTTCGTCGGTGACACGCGCCGCTACGTGATGCAGACCGACACCGGCTCGCAGATCGTGTTACGCCAGCAGCAACGCTTTGGTGTGCCGAGCTATGGGCCGGGCGAGCGCGTTCGGATCGTCTGCCACGTCGAGGATACGCGGATCGTCGCGGCGGAATAGTCGCCGGGAACGGAGGAAGTCATGGCGCAATCACCCGCGACAACACCCGCCCCGAGCGACATGCGGCGCTCGCAAGCCGAAAACGCGCGCATACTGGCGCGGCAGCGACGCGCCGTCCAGCTGCGCTACATCGTGCTGGTGTTGCCGATCGTGCTCTATCTGGCGTTCTTCTACGGCTACCCGGTGCTGGCGATGCTCTTCCGCAGCATCAATGAGCCGACCTGGACGCTCGACCACTTCGCCGAGATCTTCCGCACCTCCGTCTACGCCCACGTGCTCTGGATCACCGTCCAGATATCGCTGGTCGTGACCGTCGTGACGCTGCTGCTGGCCTATCCGCTGGCGTACCTGCTCTCGTCGGTCAGCAGCTCGAAGGCGAATTTGCTGATGATCCTCGTGCTGGTGCCGTTCTGGACCAGCATCCTCGTCCGCACCTACGCCTGGATGGTGCTGCTGGGGCGTTTCGGGATCATCAACAACTTCCTGATCTGGATCGGAATTATTGACGAGCCGCTGCGCCTGCTGAACACGCGCCTGGCAGTCTATATCGCGATGGTGCAGATCCTGATGCCGTTCATGGTGCTGCCGCTCTACAGCGTTATGCGTGGCATCGACCGCAATCTGATGCGCGCGGCCGAGGGTTTGGGCGCGCGGCCGGATCAGGTGTTCCGGCGCATCTTCTTCCCGCTGTCGCTGCCTGGCATCGCCGCTGGCTGCCTGCTCGTCTTCATCCTCTCGCTCGGCTTCTTCATTACACCGGCGCTCGTCGGCGGCCCGAAGGACGTCATGATCTCCGTCCTGATCGAGCAGCAGGTGAACACGCTGTTCAACTGGCCGTTCGCATCGGCGCTGGCGGCGGTGCTGCTGGCTGGCGCGCTGCTGATCTTCGCGGTCTTCAATCGCATCCTCGGCGTCGAGAACATCTTCGGAGGGACGCCGTCATGACGAGCACAACCGCGCGTCCTGCCAAAGTTCAGTCCACGCCACGGCGGCAGCTTCCGTCGCTCCCGCGGCTGGCGCTGTATGTGTTCTGCACGCTGGTGCTGATTTATCTGGTCTTTCCCGTCCTCGTTGTGATTCCGCTGTCATTCTCGTCGGCGCAGTACCTGACCTTCCCTCCGCCGGGCTTCAGCCTGCAGTGGTATCGCAACTTCTTCGAGCGATCGGACTGGATCAGCGCCGCGATCCTCAGCTTCTGGGTCGCCTGCGTCGTGATGGTGCTGGCCACGATCCTCGGCACGCTCGCGTCGCTGGCGCTCGTCCGTGGCCGCTTCCCGGGTAGGGGTCTGGTGAACACGTTCATCGTCTCGCCACTGATCGTCCCGGCGATCATCGTCGCGATCGGCATCTACTTCTTCTACGCCCGTCTGGGGATCGTCGGCCAACCGATCGCGCTCATCACTGCCCACACGGCGCTGGCGGTGCCGTTCGTCGTCGTCAACGTCACGGCCACGCTCTACGGGTTCGACGAGCGACTGGAGTTCGCGGCGATGAACCTCGGCGCGAACCGGCTACAAACCTTCTGGCACGTCACGCTGCCGATCATCCGCCCGGGTGTTCTGGCCGGCGCGCTCTTCGCGTTCATCACTTCGTGGGATGAACTGATCGTCGCGCTGTTCATCTCCGGCACCGGCGCGGTCACACTACCGCGCAAGATGTGGGACAGCATCCGCTTCCAGATCGACCCGACCATCGCCGCCGTCTCGACGCTGCTCATCATCATCACCGGCAGCCTCTTCTTCAGCGCCGAAATGCTCCGCCGCCGCTCCGAACGCCTGCGCACGGCGGTGGTCGTGGAAGAGGAAGGGTAGGCCCTCACCCAGCTGCCCAGAGGGCACCCGCCCTCTCCCAACCTTGGGAGAGCGGGTGTCCTGTGGCTGGCGGGTTGGCTGTCGTTGCGTCGTGTTGTTAGAAGAACGCTGGCGCAGTTCCTACAAAACGGCAGCCAATTCACTCTATCCAGGACACCCCCTCTCCCAGTATTGGGAGAGGGGGCCGGGGGGTGAGGGCCGTCCCCTACCTCGGCGGACCAGCCTCAATGCGGCGGCGAATGGTGTCGGAGTCGTTCGGGCCGGACCAGAACGATTCCAGTAGCCAGGTGGCTCCCGCGTCAGCCCATTCGGCGGCGAGGGCGGCGGCTTGCGC
>JAMLIA010000119.1 GCA_023954495.1 Thermomicrobiales bacterium
GCATGTATCAGGGCAGTCGTGCGGGCAGGCACCGCGCACAAAGATCGATGGGCTGGCGGTCATATATAAATCCCTTCGGGTCTGCGGATTATGTACGTGGTCCCTTCGTATTCTAGTCTACGGTCAGGCAGCTCATCGACAATCGGTTACGATACTGCCAAGAAGCTGGCCGACGAGTACGGGGAGGGCATCCAGAACATGGCACAAGTTCGCGAAACTGCGGATCACGCACTGGCAGCATCGTTCCAGCAGACACGCTCGCGCGTCTTCGCGCGCGGCGGCATGGTTGCGACAGCGCACCCACTGGCCAGCGCAGCCGGCGTCGAGGCGTTGCGCAACGGCGGCAACGCGATGGACGCCATCATCGCCGCAGCCACGACGACCGCTGTCGTCATCCCGGCCATGTGCGGAGTCGGTGGTGATGCCTTCTTTATCTATGGACAGAACGACGGCACGCTGACCGCCGTCAACGGCTCCGGCATCGCGCCGCGCGCCCTGTCGCGCGACTACTTCACGTCACGCGGCCACACGTACATGCCGTTCTTCGGGCCGCTCTCGATGGGCGTACCGGGCGCGGTCGAGACCTGGTTCTACGCGATCGAGCACTTCTGCAAGCTGCCGGCCAGCGAGCTGTTCGCCAGCGCCATCCACTACGCCGAGAACGGCTTCCCGCTGTCGGTGACCGGCGCGCGCACGATCGCGGCGTCGGCCGAGGAGCTGGCCAAGTATCCCGACTCAGCCCGCATCTACCTCGACAACGGCGCTGCGCCGCAACCGGGCTGGATCCTGCGCAATCCAGAGCTTGCTGAATCGCTGCGCATCATAGCCGCCGGCGGGCCGGACGCGTTCTATCGCGGCGACCTCGGGCGGCGCGTCGCCGAGGCCATCCAGGCGATGGGCGGCGAGCTAAGCGCAGATGACCTGGCCGACCACGAGAACGACGTCTACTCCCCGATCGCCACCGACTATCGCGGCTACACCGTCTACCAGACGACGCTGCCGACGCAGGGGCACCTGCTGCTCGAAGAGCTCAACATCATCGAGAACGCCGATCTGGCGAGCATGGGCCACAACAGCGCCGACGCCATTCACCTGATGGCCGAGGCCAAGAAGCGCGCGTTCGCCGACCGCAACGCCTATTCGCACGACCCGCGCTTTGGGCCAGTGCCGCTGGAGACGATGATCTCGAAGGACTTCGCAGAAGCCCGCTTCGCGACGATCGACATGCGGCAGGCCACCAACAGCGTCAAGCCGGGCGCGCTCCCCGAGCACGCTGGCGACACGACCTATCTCTGCGCTGCAGACGGCGATGGCAACATGGTCTCGTTCATTCAGTCGCACTCGGCCGGATTCGGTAGCCACGTCGTCGCAGGCGACACCGGCATCCTGCTGAACAACCGTGTCGGTCGCGGCTTCAGCCTCGTAGAGGGCCACCCGAACGTCATCGAGGGCGGCAAGCGCACGATGCACACGCTGAACTGCTACGTGATCGCGCGCGACGGCCAGGTGCTCTACGTCGGCGGCACTCCCGGTGGCGACCAGCAGCCACAGTGGAACATGCAGGCGGTCACGAACGTGATCGACTACGGCATGGACGTCCAGCAGGCGGTCGAAGCGCCGCGCTGGCAGTCGTTCCCCGGCACCGATCCGATCAACATCGACAATCCGTTCGAGCTGCGCGCCGAGTCACGGATCGACGAGGCCGTGCTCAACGAGCTACGTGAACGCGGACATGTCGTTCGCGAGCTCGGGCCGTACGCTGCCGGTGGCGCTGCCTTGCTGATCTATCGCGATCCGGAGAGCGGCGTCCTCGAAGGCGGCGCAGACCCGCGCACGGAAGGCATCGCGCTCGGCCTCTAGTCTGGCCGGGTAACCTGTGGCGCGCATAGTGCTTGTCATCGTTGATGTTGACGCTGGGGTACCATTCAGCGGTTAGCCGTCGTGCGTTGCGGTGGTCACGACGGCTGCCCGGCTAACGGGTAGCACTTTGTCTGGGACACGCTGCGTGGAGCATGGTGGGGCTCAACGCGGCGCTGGAGGATAAACACGATGCATCTCGAGCAAGTCGAAGGTCCAGAGTCGCTCAAGGGGCTCAGTGTCGCTGAGCTGGAGACGCTGGCACGGCAGATTCGCGACGAGATCTACGAAGTCACGAGCAAGAACGGCGGGCACTTCGCGTCGAACCTCGGCGCGACCGACCTCATCCTTGCTCTGCATTATGTCTTCAACTCACCGACCGACCACATCGTTTTCGATGTCGGCCATCAGGCGTATCCGCACAAGCTGGTCACTGGTCGCTACGAGCGCTTCCCAACGATTCGCACTGAGGGTGGCCTGTCCGGCTTCCTGCAGCGCGAAGAGAGCGAGCACGATGCGTTCGGTGCGGGCCATGCCAGCACCAGCGTCTCAGCCGCGCTCGGCATGGCCGCTGCCCACCACCTGACCGGCCAGCCCGGTCGCGCCGTCGCCGTCATTGGCGACGGTGCACTGACCGGCGGCATGGCTTACGAGGCGCTGAACAACGCAGGCAGCCTGGGTCTACCAGTCATCGTCGTGCTCAACGACAACGAGATGAGCATCGCGCCCAACGTCGGCGCGATCCCGAAGTACCTGAACCGCGTTCGCACCGACGAGCGGTACAACCGCGCCAAAGACGAGTTCGAGCGCCTGATGGATCGCCTGCCGCGCGGCGAGCTCTTCGTCGAGCTGGGCAAGCGCATGAAGGACTCGTTCAAGGAGTTCGTCTATCACACGATGATCTGGGAAGAGCTTGGCTTCACCTACATCGGACCGGTCGACGGACACAACATCGCTGACCTGATCGAGGCGTTCGAGCAGGCGCGCCAGCACGACGAGCCGGTCTTCGTCCACTGCGTCACAGCCAAGGGCAAGGGCTTCGATTTTGCCGAGAACGATCCGTTCAAGCACCACGCCGCCAAGGTCGTCACCGCCGGCAACGCCCCACCACAGCCGCCAAAGTATCAGGATGTGTTCGGCGAAACGCTGGCGCATCTGGCCGACGACGATCAACGCATCGTCGCCATCACCGCCGCCATGCCGGACGGCACCGGCCTGCTGCCGTTCGCAGCCGCGCACCCGGAGCGCTTCTTCGACGTCGGCATCGCCGAGCAGCACGCGGTCACGTTCGCGGCTGGTCTGGCGACGCACGGCATGCGCCCGGTCGCGGCGATCTACTCGACCTTCCTGCAGCGCGCCTACGACCAGATCGTCCACGATGTCTGCATTCAGAACCTGCCGGTCGTCTTCGCAATGGATCGCGCCGGTCTGGTTGGCGACGACGGTCGCACGCACCACGGCGTGTTCGACATCCCGTACTTGCGTTGCCTGCCGAACATGGTCGTCATGGCACCGAAGGACGAGGCCGAGCTGCGCAACATGCTGCGCACCGCCGTCGATTACGAAGGCGGCCCGATCGCGCTGCGCTACCCGCGCGGTTCCGGCACCGGCGTCTCGATCACTAACGAGCCGCACGCCCTGCCGATCGGTCGCGGCGAAATCATCCGCGACGGCTCCGATGTCGCCCTGATTTCCTACGGCACAACCGCGCTGACCGCCGAGCGAGCCGCCGATGCGCTCGCCGAAGTCGGCATCTCGGCTGCCGTCATCAACGCCCGCTTTGTCAAGCCGATGGATGAAGAGCTCATCCTGAAGGTCGCTCGCAAGACTGGCGCAATCGTGACCATCGAAGAAGGCGCGGCGATGGGTGGCTTCGGTTCGGCCGTGCTGGAGCTGCTGTCCCGCGAGGGCGTTGAGATCCCGACGCACGTCATTGGCATCCCCGATCACTTCTTTGACCACGCCTCGCAGTCGGCGCTGCGCAAGCACGCCGGTTTGGCACTGGATGATGTGGTTGCAGCCGCGAAGGACGTTGCCGGTCGCCGCGTAGCCGTTGAAGCCAACGTCACCCGTTCGTGACCGACTCACTTCCACTCCTGAAGCAGTGGTGCGACGAACACGACCTGCCGCTCGACGGCGACACATCGACGCGCCTCGCAGCCTATCTGGATGTCCTGCTCGAAACCAATCAGGTGATGAACCTGACGCGCATCACTGACCCTGACGACGCGCAGATCAAGTTGCTGGCCGACTCGCTCGACCTCTTGCGCTTCATCCCCGATGACGCGCATTCAGTGATCGACATCGGCTCGGGCTGCGGGGTGCCCGGCATGCCGATCGCCATCGCCCGGCCCGACCTCTTCGTGACGCTTGTTGACGCAACGGCTAAGAAGGCCCGTTTCCTCGACGAGGCCGCCGACAAACTCGGATTGACAAACGTCGAAGCCATCCAGGCGCGTGCCGAAGAGTTGGGGCGCATTCCGAAGCGCCGTGAGCGGTTCGCTGTAGCCACGGCTCGTGCTGTCGCTCGACTGGCGACCCTCGCCGAGTTGACGCTGCCGTTCGTCCGCCTCGGCGGTGTCGCGATCCTGCCAAAGGGGAGCGCAGCCAACGATGAGCTGGTCGAAGCGACATACGCGATCGGCATGCTCGGCGGCAAGCCTCGCGGCGTCTTTGCATCCAACGTTGAAGGCACCCGCATCGTCGTCATCGACAAGGTGCGGGCAACGCCGGCGCAGTTCCCGCGCCGCACCGGCCTGCCCAATTCGAGCCCGCTGCTCAGCGAGTCGCCTGTCAGTCCGGGTTCCAGTACTCCGACTGGCGCTGCTTGACCGAGTCGAGCGTTGCCCGAGCATCCAGCCCCACCGTCGTCGTCTGAGGCCAGGTCGGTGGGCGTTCGGCAGCAATCGGCTCTTCGAGGTCTGTCCGCGTTTCCGCCAGCGTCTCGATGATCGCCAGCGTGCAGTACGGCGCGTAGTTCTCCGAGTAGCCGCCCTCCTGCGCCGCGACGAGTCGGCCATCGCAGCATTCCGCAGCGAGGTCGATCATCACCTGCGTCATCGCCCGGTAGCCATCGGTCGTCACTGACATTCGCCCGAGCGGATCGGACGCCGACGCATCCTGTCCGGCGGACACGATGACGAGCTGTGGCGCGAACTGCCGC
This sequence comes from Thermomicrobiales bacterium, assembly GCA_023954495.1. NCBI lineage: Bacteria > Pseudomonadati > Thermomicrobiota > Thermomicrobia > Thermomicrobiales > Thermomicrobiales bacterium. Next base: position 5,021 of record JAMLIA010000119.1, read on the forward strand.
GCGATCGGCAGGACGATCTCCTCCATCGCCGCGAGGTAGGCCGCATTGCCGGAGCCGGCCGGCAGCGGCACGTTGACCGTTTTGCCGACGCCATCGCCCTCGCCAACCTGATCGATCAGTCCCCACCCAGCCGGATACAGCTCGTTCTGATGGAATGAGAAGAACAGGACGCTCGGGTCGTCGTAGAAGATCGACTGGGTGCCGTTGCCGTCGTGCACATCCCAGTCGAGGATCATGACCCGCTCGACGCCGTACTTCTGCTGCGCATGACGCGCGGCAACTGCCACGTTGTTGAAGATGCAAAAGCCCATGCCCATGTCGGCGACGGCGTGGTGGCCCGGCGGACGCACGAGCGCGTAGACACGCTTCGGCCCGTCGGTCATGACGGCATCGACTGCTGCCATCACGCCACCAGCAGCCAGCCGGGCAATGTCGTACGAACCACGTCCAACCGGCGCGCCTCGCCCCGCATCACCCTTCCCGGCGGCATCGGCTGCCTTAACACGCTCCAGCAGCTCCGGCGTGTGGCAAGCCAGGATCGCTTCCTCGGACGCCATGTACGGCTCGACCGCAACGAGATCGTCAGCCAGCCCGCTGAGATCGACCAGGTGCATCGTCCGGTCCACAAGCCGTGGATTGGACGGATGATCGACCGGCTCAACGAACGGAAGCGAATTCCCGGACGGCAGCCGAAACGGATTCGTGTTGTGCTGCAAATAGCGGTGGCTGAAGACCAGCCCCGCCTTGCGCTCGTTCGTCACCTCGACCCCTCCCGAAGGTGGACCTACATCCCCTTGCCATCGACCTCGGTCACGTCGCACTGCTCCTCGACTTCGCCAGAGTCGCAGTCGTAGATGTTGCGCTTCTGGCGTCGGAGGTCGACGCCAAGAACGTGCAGTGAGTAGCTCGGCTCGTCACCAACCGTCTCGATGCTGTGAATGTCGTTCGGTGGCAGGAGTGGGTAGACCGCGCCGCGACCGAGGACGGTGTCCTCAATCAGTGTCAGCTTGGCCTTGTGCGGGTCGCTGCCATCATCGACGCGCTCGTAGCGCTTGGTGTGTTGCTGCCCGCCACAGGTGCCGATCAGTCCCCAGGTCACATGATCGTGAACGGGTGTCGGCATGCCGGGAGCGAACTCGACGACGTAGATCTGGAGCACATCATCCGGCTCCCGATAGTAGATGTATCGTGGTCGCTCGTTCTCCGGCTCGGCGCGATACTTCTCGTCGAACAGGTTGTCGTCCCAGAGCACCTGCTCCACCAGCGGCTGGAGCTCCCTGACGACACGCTCGCGATCGTCGCCCGATTCCCCGAGGATGCGCTTTGCATCCTCAACAAACGTCTCAATGCCGTACTGCGCTGCCTGCGCCATCACGCCCTCCCTCGCTACACAATGCCGGACGCTTCACTGTCGGCTAGTGTACGGGGAGGTGCGTGTCGGTCAAGTCTGGCGAACGGCCTTACCCTGCTACGCCAACACGCCTGGCTTCAGATTCGAGGCGTGCTCGCAGGCCGTCCTCAGCCGCTTCC
>JAMLIA010000120.1 GCA_023954495.1 Thermomicrobiales bacterium
TCGCTGCCGTCAACGTTGTCTTGCCATGGTCAACATGACCAATCGTCCCCACGTTGACATGCGGCTTCGTCCGCTCAAATCTCTGCTTCGCCACGTGCCCTCCGTACCTCCCGGTCCTACATCCAGCCGTCACGAGCCATTCGTGCGGCAGCGTCGTTCAATCCGCGATCTACACCCGCTGATTCTTCGCGATCAGTTCCTTCGCCAGCGAATCCGGCAGAGGCTCATAATGGTCGAACTCCATCGACGAGGTAGCTCGACCCTGAGTCATCGAGCGCAGCTCGGTGGTGTAACCGAACATGTTGGCCAGTGGCACAAACGCCCGGACAACCTGCGAACCGCTCAGCATTTCCATGCCCTCGACGCGACCGCGGCGCGCGTTGAGGTTGCCGATAACATCACCCATGAACTCTTCCGGCGTGGTCACCTCGACCTTCATGATCGGCTCAAGCACAACCGGCCCGGCGCGTCGAACGCCGTCCTTCAGTGCCATCGAACCAGCGATCTTGAACGCCATTTCGGAAGAGTCGACCGGATGGAATGATCCATCCACCAGCGCGACCTTCATGTCGACGATCGGGTAGCCGGCGTCACCACCGGTCTCCATCGCCTCCTTGACGCCGGCACCGACGGCCGGGATGTATTCGCGCGGGACAACACCACCGATGATCTTGTCCTCGAAGATGAAGCCCTCGCCCGGCGGGAGCGGCTCCAGCTCAAGCCAGACGTGACCGAACTGACCGCGACCACCAGTCTGGCGGATGAACCGACCTTCGATGCGAGTCGGGCGGGTGATGGTTTCGCGATACGCGACCTGCGGCTTGCCGACGTTGCCGGTAACCTTGAACTCGCGCAGCAGGCGGTCGACGATCACTTCGAGATGAAGCTCGCCCATACCCATGATGATGGTCTGGCCGGTTTCCTCATCCGTCCGCAAGCGGAAGGTGGGATCTTCTTCGGCCAGGCGAGCCAGCGCCATGCCCATCTTGTCCTGGTCCTGGCGGGTCTTCGGCTCGATGGCGACCTCAATGACCGGCTCGGGGAAATTGATCGACTCCAGGATGATCTGGTTGTCCGGGTCGCACAGTGTATCGCCGGTGAACGTGCTCTTGAGCCCGATAACGGCAGCGATGTCGCCGGCGTGGACCTCGTCGATCTCCTCGCGGTGGTTCGCATGCATCTGCAGCAGGCGGCCGATACGCTCGCGCTCACCCTTGGTCGAGTTGTAGGCGTAGGAGCCCGACTTCAACGTGCCCGAGTAGATGCGGATGAAGGTTAGTCGGCCGACGTGCGGATCGGCAGCGACCTTGAATGCCAGCGCCGACATCGGAGCATCAGAATCGGTCTCACGGGTCTCTTCTTCTTCGGTGCGCGGATTCGTCCCACCAACCGGCGGGATGTCCAGCGGCGACGGGAGATAGTCGACAATCGCGTCCAGCATGCGCTGCACGCCCTTGTTCTTGAGCGCCGTGCCGTTGATGACCGGAACCAGCTCGTTCCGAATGGTGGCCTGGCGAAGCGCCGAGACCCACTCGTCGATGGTGATTTCCTCTTCTTCGAGGTAACGCATCATCAGATCTTCGTCGGTCTCAGCGATGATCTCGAGCAGCTCGTTGTGTCGCGTCTCAGCTTCTTCGGCCATATCGGCCGGCACATCTGTCTCTTCGATGTTCTGACCGAGGTCATCGCGATAGTAGTAGGCGCGCATGCGCATGAGATCGACCATGCCCTGATATGCCGACTCGCTGCCAATCGGCAGCTGGAGGACGGCGGGTCGGGCCTTCAGTCGATCCTTGATCATGTCGATGGTGCGCCAGTAGTTTGCACCGGTGCGGTCCATCTTGTTGATGAAGCAGATGCGGGGCACGCTGTACTTGTCAGCCTGGCGCCACACCGTCTCGGACTGTGGCTCAACACCGGCGACCGCGTCGAACACAACGACACCACCGTCGAGGACACGCAGCGAGCGCTCTACCTCAGCGGTGAAGTCGACGTGACCGGGGGTGTCGATGATGTTGATGCGATGCTCACGCCAGAAGCAGGTCGTGGCGGCCGACGTAATCGTGATGCCGCGCTCGCGCTCCTGGACCATCCAGTCCATCGTCGCCGAACCCTCATGCGTTTCGCCTGGGCGATGCACACGTCCGGTGAAAAACAGGATGCGCTCGGTTGTTGTCGTCTTGCCGGCGTCAATGTGAGCGATGATGCCGATGTTCCTGACCCGTTCCAGGCCAGCAGCGCCGGCCCCGGCGCCCTTGGTTACCGTGTTCGTGCTACTCATCGTCGCGTCTTAGTCTCCCTGACCGGCACCTCATTGCGCCGGATTGGTAACGTCTCCACCCAGAACGAAAGCGAATGATTGGCCTACCAGCGATAGTGAGCGAACGCCTTGTTGGCTTCCGCCATTCGGTGCGTATCTTCGCGTCGCTTGATCGTCGCGCCCGTGTTGTTGTAGGCGTCGAGGAGTTCTGCGGCGAGCTTCTCTGCCATGGTTCGGCCGTTGCGTGACCGCGCTGCCTGCAGCATCCAGCGGATGGCGAGCGACAGACGACGCGCGCCCTCGATCTGCACCGGCACCTGGTAGGTCGCACCACCAACGCGGCGCGGCTTCACCTCAATGACCGGCGTCGCGTTGTGCAGCGCCTGCTGAAACACTTCCAGCGGCGGTCGACCGGTGCGGGATTCGATGATGTCGAATGCGTCGTACACAATCCGCTCAGCGGTGCCCTTCTTGCCACGCTCCATCACCTTGTTGGTGAAGCGTGTGACGAGCTCGCTCCCGTACTTCGGGTCCGGCATCAATTCCCGGCGTTGCACCTTCGCGCGTCGTGGCACTGTCGTTGCCCTCCCGCCGCTTCCGCGGCCTGCTGTACCTGTTGTGACATGGCGAACCCTGCCTGTCACAGATCACGAGCCAGCGGACTGGCTCACATTCACACAGAAAAGCGGTCGACACGATGAAACCGTGAGGCCGCTTTTCGTCCCGTACGATCTTCGCAAAGAGTGACCATGGGTATCCGGGGGAAACGCCCCCGGACGGCATGCTCTAGCTCTTTGGTTTTTTGGTCCCGTACTTCGACCGCCCCTGCCTGCGGTTATCGACCCCACGCGCGTCCAACGCACCACGCACAACGTGGTAGCGAACGCCCGGCAAATCCTTGACGCGGCCGCCTCGGATGGTACAACGGAGTGCTCCTGGAGGTTGTGGCCTTCGCCTGGGATGTATGCGGTCACTTCCATACCATTGGACAACCGCACCGCGGGCAATTTTGCGGAGCGCGGAGTTAGGCTTCTTTGGCGTCATCGTTCGGACCTGGGTGCAGACACCACGCTTCTGCGGTGCGCCCTTCCCACGGCGAAGCCGTCCAGCATACCTGCCCAGCGCATTGTTGGTATAGCGCAGGGCCGGAGCCTTGGTCTTCTTCGTGACGCTCTTGCGCCCTTTTCGGACCAACTGATTGATCGTCGGCACGTTCTCTGGTTCCCTCCCGAAGATTGCTGCCTGAGCTCTGCGAACAGTGTCTCGAAGGCTATCGATTGGCTGTCGCAAACGAGGCCGCACTTCGAGGATGCTAACGCCTCGTATCCCATGGCCCATTTCCGGCCACAATGCGACAGTGTACTAGAGATTGAATCCTTCTGTCAAACGTTTGAGACAGCGAACCGGACCGCTACAGCGGTCCGGTTCGCTCTCCATCAGTATCTATGCCTCGGAATCGCCCTCAGGCGCTGCGCCCGAGTCGAGTCCACCCTGGTCGCCCTCGCCGTCAGCAACAAGATCGCCTGTCTCTGACTGCTGAGCGACGGCTGCGCCGGTCGCTTCAACAGCATCCTCAGCGAGATCAGTCGCGACGCGAGCCGAGGAGACCATTTCCTCAACATCCTCAATTGACGATGGCTCAAACTCGACTGGTGCTTCCAACTCTCCGGCAACGACGCCGTTCGCGTTTTCCGCTTCGATGTTCGAGTAATACCCCGTGCCGGCCGGGATGAGCTTGCCGATGATGACGTTCTCCTTGAGGCCGCGCAGGTGATCGATCTTCCCGTTGATCGCCGCTTCGGTCAGGACACGCGTGGTCTCCTGGAACGAAGCTGCCGAGAGGAACGAATCTGTGGCCAGCGACGCCTTGGTGATGCCAAGCAGCACTTCTTGCGCCGTCGATGGCTCGCCGCCCTGGGCCAGCATCTCGGAGTTCATCCGGTTCAGCTCAAAGCGATCGACCAGCTCGCCCTGCAGCCAGTCCGTATCGCCCGGATCGTCGATGCTCACCTTGCGCAGCATCTGGCGCACGATGACCTCGATGTGCTTGTCATTCGTGACAACGCCTTGCGACCGGTACACAGCCTGCACCTCGTCAACCAGCAGGCGCTGGACGGCCTCGCGACCGCGCGCAGACAGCACCTCCTGCGGATCAAGGCTACCGTCGGTCAGCTGGTCACCGGGGTTCACCAGGTCGCCATCCTGCACGCGGATGTGTGCCGTGTGCTGAATCGCGTACTCCTTCGATTCGCTGTCCTCGCTGCGGACGATGATCTCGCCATCGTCCAGCATGACGGTTCCGTCCATCGTCGAGACGATCGGCTCAACACCGTTGCTCGACTCTGCGAGGATTTGACCACGCTCGACCGTCTGGCCATCCTTCACGCCAACCATGTGGGCGCTCGCGAGCTTGTAGCGCTCGACGACGATGTCCTCACGGCTAACGATGATCTTGCGACCTTCCTCGTCGTTCACGATCTCGACGGTCCCTTCGATTTCGGAAAGGATCGCCTTGCCCTTTGGCTCACGGGCCTCGAACAGCTCCTCAACACGCGGGAGACCGGTTGTGATGTCCTCTGCGTGCGACACACCACCCGTGTGGAAGGTGCGCATCGTCAGCTGCGTGCCGGGCTCACCAATCGACTGCGCGGCGATGATGCCGACCGCTTCGCCGCTGGCAACCAGGTGGCCGCTGGCCAGGTCACGCCCGTAGCACTTCGCGCAGACGCCGTGGACCGCGACGCAGTCCATCGCAGTGCGAATGCGGAACGTGGTGATTCCGGCCGCGAGGATGCGCTCCAGCGCGTCCTCGTCGATCTCCTCGTTTCGATCGACCAACAGCTCGCCGTCATCGGTGACGATCGCCAGTGCCGCAGCACGGCCAATCACGCGAGCTCGCAGCGGCTCGTCGTCAATCTCATCGACGTTGATGATCATGCCGTTCTCAGTGCCGCAATCATCGAGTGTGATGATTACGTCCTGCGCGACATCAACCAGACGTCGGGTAAGGTAGCCGGAGTCCGCCGTGCGCAACGCGGTATCTGCCAGACCCTTGCGCGCGCCGTGCGTGGAGATGAAGTACTCCAGCACCGACAGACCTTCACGGAAGTTCGCCTTGATGGGCAGGTCGATGATGTTGCCGTTCGGGTCGAGCATCAGGCCGCGCATACCGGCCATCTGGGTAATCTGGTTGATGTTACCCTTCGCCCCCGAGTGGCTCATCATGAATAGCGAGTTGTCGAGTCCGAGGTTCTGCTCCACGGCTTCCGCAAGAACATCGCGGGTGTCGTTCCAGATCTTGATGACCTGGGCCTTGCGTTCGCGCTCGGTGACCAGACCACGGTTGTGCTGTCGCTCAACGGCCTGAACCTCGACATCGGCCTTCTCGATGATCTCCTTCTTGGAGGGCGGGATCGCGATGTCGTGCAGGCCAATTGTCAGACCACCCTTGGTTGAGTAGCTGAAACCGATCTGCTTGATCCGGTCGGCAACCTCGGCGGTCGCTTCCGCATCGTATTGCTGGTAGCAGTCATGAACGAGCCGTCGGAGCGCCTTGCGATCCATCGTCTCGTCGCGATACGGGAAGTCCTGCGGAAGTTCCGAGTTGAACAGCACGCGTCCGACGGTCGTCTCAACCAGGCCGCTCTCGGCATGCGCATTCACAGAATCCGGGTCCAGTGGTCGCGCGCCACGCTTCGGATCGAAGACGAAGATGCGCGCCTGCAGGTCGATGACACCGGACTGGTATGCGATGGCAACTTCATTGGCGCTGGCGAAAACCTTGCCCTCACCAGGCACACCGTCGCGCTGCGACGTCATGTAGTAGCAACCGAGCACGATCTCCAGCGTCGGCGCGATCACCGGATCGCCGTCCGACGGGTCAAGCAGGTTCGCCGTCGAAAGCATGCGCTTGCGCGCCTCGCGCTGCGCTGACTTCGAGAGCGGCACGTGCACAGCCATCTGGTCACCGTCGAAGTCGGCGTTGAAAGCCGCACAAACGAGCGGGTGGATCTGGATGGCCGAACCCTCGATCAGCTTGACCTCGAACGCCTGGATGCCAAGTCTGTGCAGCGTTGGGGCGCGGTTCAACAGGACGACGTAGTCCTTGATGACCTCTTCCAGCACCTCCCAGACGCGCTCATCAACTCGCTCAACCAATCGCTTGGCCGCCTTGATGTTGTGCGCATAT
>JAMLIA010000121.1 GCA_023954495.1 Thermomicrobiales bacterium
CCGATTGTTCAATTGTGCGTTTGGCGCTGGCGGTGTTCTTGTCCGTCGTCGCCATCTACCCCCCATCCGGCCCACGCCGGGTGCCCCGATGGAGCGTAACACGAGCTACTAGTCATTGGAATACGTAGGGATAGTCACGCGGCAGTAGGTCTGCCGCATGACCGTTGGGTAGGTATCAGGAAATGACGAGCGTTTGGAATTGTGCAGCGTGCAGGCGCTGATATACGCCCTTGGCCGCTACCAGGTCCTGATGGCGGCCCTCTTCAACGATGCCCGATTCGTCGACGACGACGATGCGATCGGCGTTCTGGATCGTCGCAAGCCGGTGCGCGATCACGAGTGTCGTCCGCCCGACGGCAAGCTCGGTCAACGATGCTTGAATCGCGCGTTCGGTTTCGGAGTCGAGCGCCGAGGTCGCCTCATCGAGAATCAGGATTGGCGGGTTCTTGGCGAACATGCGCGCGATGGCGAGGCGCTGCTTCTGCCCGCCAGATAGCTTGACGCCGCGCTCGCCGATCACGGTATCGAGCCCTTCGGGCATGCTCTCGACGACGGACTCCATCCTGGCCCGGCGCACTGCATCCCAGACTTCGTCCTCGGTTGCATCGAGCCGACCGTAGATGATGTTGTCGCGAATCGTGCCGGTGAACAGGAACACGTCCTGCTGAACGACGCCGATCTGCTTACGGAGCGACGCAAGGGTCAGCGACCGGATGTCGTAGCCATCGATCGTGACGCGACCGGCATCAACCTCGTAGAACCGTGGCAAGAGCGACGCGATCGTCGTCTTCCCGGCACCCGAGGGTCCGACGAACGCGATCGTCTCTCCGGCTCGAATCGTCAGGTTGATGTTACTGAGGACCTTCTTCTCAGGCCCGTAGCCGAATGTGACGTTCTCATAGCGGATGTCGCCGCGCAGTCGGTCGACGGTGATTGCGTCCGGCGCATCCTGAATGTCTGGCTCAGTGTCGATCAACTCAGTGTAGCGACGGAAGCCGGCCAGGCCCTTCGGGTAAATCTCCAGGACAGTGTTGATCTTCTCCATCGGCCGGAAGAACACGCCAACCAGCAGCAGGAAGCTGACGAACTGGCCCTCTGTCAGCCGATTGTGCAGCACGAAGTAGGCACCCGCGACCATGACGACGACCTGTGCCAACCGCATCGAGACGTAGCTCAGCGACATGCTGGCGGTCATGATTCGATAGGCCTCGAGCTTGGTGGAGCGGTAGCGCTGGTTCGCCTTGGCGAACAGATCACGCTCGTGGTCTTCGTTCGCGAACGCCTGAACGACGCGGATGCCACCAACGTTGTCCTCAATGCGGGCGTTGAACTCGCCGACCCGGCCGAAGAGCGACTTCCAGTTGGAGGTCATTTTGGTGCCGTAGCGGACGGTGATCCAGCCGGTCATCGGAACGATCAAGGCGGCGATGATTGCGAGCGCCGGGTTGACATAGAGCATCAGGCCGAGCGCGCCGATGAAGGTCATCACGGCGATGAACAGATCCTCAGGGCCGTGGTGGGCGACCTCGCCGATTTCCTCAAGATCCTTGGTGATGCGCGCGACGAGATGTCCCGTCTTCTGGTTATCGAAGAACCGGAATGAGAGCTTCTGAAGATGGTCGAAGCTCTTGCGGCGCATCTCGGTCTCGATGTTGATGCCGAGCATGTGGCCCCAGTAGCCGACAACGACCATCAGGACCGCGTTGACCAGGTAGATTGCCATCAGTCCTATGGCAAACAGGACGATGAGACCCCAGTCTTCGCCCGGAAGAAGACTGTCGACAAATGTGCCGACCGCCATCGGGAAGGCGAGCTCCAGGACTCCGGAAAGGACTGCGCAACTGAAGTCGATGATGAATAGCTTGCGGTGAGGTCGGTAATAGCCGAAGAACCGCTTAACAACAGGGAGTGTCGTTGTGCTCACGTGCGTTTACTGTACCTCTTCAACTCACCTGGTCGCAGGCGCTATTGTACTCGCGGTGCTCGGCTATTGTGACAATGAATATACCCGTCAACAACGATCAGAGTGGGCTTGTGCCGTCAATCGCTCCGAGATCCAGGGATTCAATGAATGCCCGGAATGGATCAGGTGTCGACTCGCATGCGTCTTCGACCGTGGCTCGCCCAGTATCTGACAGTTCGGGGCAGACTGTTTCCAGGTCCGACTCGCTGATCGTGATGGCCCGCCTTGAACGACAGGCAAGCACAATTGCGTCGGCCGGGTGGGCCGGTATGCGCAAATCGCCGACGGGACCATCAAGCACAATCGACGCTTCTAATTCGCCATGCAGGCCAAGCATCAGGCTGGTCTCACGAACGGTAGAGCCGGACGCCGCCAGCGAATCCTCCAGCAGCTTGTAGATGCGCGATCGCCCGCTCGCGCAGTCACATGCCGTTGGCGAAAGTGCCTGCGCATCATCTGGCGTAATCGAGATCCAGATGACGCGTTCAGAGCGGGCACACAGGCCGAGGAGCGGATGCCCATGTTGTGCACACCAGGCGAGTCCATGAATTGTCAGGCGAACGTCCGACATTGCTCCTGCTCCTCCCAGAGGTTCTCTGCCTGCCCGTACCGCCGAGCTATCGAAACCAGGGCTGCGCCTCAATTCCGAGGATTATACTCGGGATTATCGTAGATGGGGTAATGACCGCTGTCAAGATCGAGGTAGGTAGCAGTCCTGTATGGGTCTGAGTCAAACGGGTGGGAGATCTTTCGGTTGCGACCTCAAGATGACAGGGGAACATGGAGGTTACCAGTCCAGCGAGTCGGCAATGCCAGCAATGGCGAGCAGTTCGGTCCGGCAGCCAACCCCTTGTCCTGTCATTTCGAACCGCAGTGAGAAATCTCCCCTGCGTTGGACTGAGTCAAACGGGTGGGAGATCTTTCGGTTGCGACCTCAAGATGACAGGGGAACATGGAGGTTGCCAGCCCAGCGAGTCGGCAATGCCAGCAATGGCGAGCTGTCCGGTCCGGCAGCCAACCCCTTGTCCTGTCATTTCGAACCACAGTGAGAGATTCCCACCCGTTCGACACAGTCCCACGCATGACAGATAATTCGCGTGTACGCGCGAAATCTCAGGTTTTGGGGCTGGCTGCCGCGTCAACTTGCTCAGTGACAACTCACCGAAACTGACGAGTTACCAGGCGCTCGTCAACTCCAGCAATCCGTCGGCGAGCGTTCCACGCCACCAAGCGTCGTCGTGTCCGCCATTGAACTCGCGGCAGGTGATCTCATAGCCCTTTCCTCGCGCGAGGTCGTAGAAGTGGCGGTTGGCGAACGTCTGGAGGTGCTGGGCGATGGGTGGTCCTAACTCTTGCGAACCGACTTCCTGATAGATGCGAATTGGCACAACTGGCGATTCGCTGAATTCGGTGATGATGAGCGGCGATGGCGGGATGGCGCCGACGACACCGCTGTGGCCCGTGTGTGAGAACGATTGCATCCCTTCGAGTAGGCTTGGGTGATACCAGCACGAAGCGGACTGCATGAGGACGTTGGCGAAGACATCCGGGTGCTTCAGCGCCGTATAGGCGGAACAGAGCCCGCCGAAGCTCCGCCCGGTGATGATGGCTCGGTTCGGATCTGCCGTCAGGTTGAACGTTTCGCGCGCCCACGGCATCAGCTCTTCTACCATCGCCCGTGAGAATTCCGGATTCCCAGGTAGCTCCACATTGCGAAGGTCGAGTTGGTGGACGAGAATCGCGGCGAGCGGTGGGATCTTTCCAGCGGCGATCAGGTTGTCCAAAACGATGTGCGAGCTGTGGTGTCGTTCACCATCAAAGATCAGGACAAAGCCAACGGGCTCGGACTCGGCAGTGTGTCCAGCTGGCTGATACACCCAGACGCGTCGTTCATTGCCAAGGATGTCGCTCGCGAACGTGTGCTCGCTGACGGCGCCGGTCGGAATGCCAGCTTGCGGCTCAAGCCACGGCAGCGGCTGCGCGTCTGGCAGCGCAAGCACCGAATCGAGCTTAAGTTCAGCGGACGACTCGACGTCCTGCCAGTCGTCCGATTGGCGCGTCTTGCAGAGTGGATCGGGTGTCACCGGCTGGAAGCGCAGGTCGCCGACCATCCCTCCGGGAGGCACGACGGTGAATCCGTAGGTCATGCGAATTGTCGAAGCGATTCGCCACGTGAGATACCAGACGTCCGTGTCGGCCAGCTTGCGGAGCTTGCGCTTGTCCTGCGGCAGGTTGGTGCAAACTTCGCGCAACAGCACATCGTCGGTCGGACCGGTCTCGCGCCAGACAAATGTCACAAGGCATTGCGACGGGTCGTTGTCGTCAATGTCGACAATCGGCGTGCCTTCGCGCTCCAGTTCATCCCAGAACGTTGCCAACGCGCCCGCTTCGCCGTTAGCAATTGCGGTTGCGAGCTGTTCGATACGGGCACATGTGTACTTCATATCATCAGGTTGCTCATTCTCAGCCACGTGAGCTCCGTCTTCGTCTACCTGGTTGCTGGTAACGGGCGTGCCTACTCATCGTCATCATCGACTGGCGCATGGTGGTCAAGGTTCGCCACACCGCGTCGCCAGTAGCCATCAACGTCAAACCATTCGGGGTGGTCTGCGAATTCAGTTCGCAGGTGCTTGCGAATGGGCTTCAGCATCCCTGCTTCGCCGGCAAACCAGGCATAGCCATCCCCATTCAGCCGGGTGCGTTGCTGTACAGCGCGGAGCAGCAGATCTGACTCGGCAGGATCTTGCGCGCCGTGATGGATCCAGGTTACATCCAGGTCAGCGGCTGACGAGAACGTCTGCTCGTCGTCCCGATCAGTCACAGCAATAAATGCCTGAATACAGGCACCAGCCCGAGATTCTTCGATCCATCGTCCAATCGCTGGAAGCGCCGTGGCATCTCCGCCCAGCAGGTACCAGTCGAATGTGGAATCAACGACTCGAGACCCTCGAGGTCCGAGGATGCCGACGAGCCTTCCCGGCTCTGCCTCAGTCGACCAACGAACTGCGGGGCCATCACCGTGGATAACGAAGTCGATGTCGAGCTCGTTGCTCTCCGGGCGGAACGCGCGGACCGTGTAGTCCCGAAACGTCGGCTGCGGCTGATCGGCTGGGATTGGTATCAAACCACGCTCGCCAATTTGCGGCATGATCGGTTGTTCAGCGTCGGGCGCAGGGAAGCACAGTTTCACGTGATCGGCCGGCGAGGCCGACTTGAACCCGGCAAGATCGTCTCCGGCTACAGTCACTCCCAGCATGCGTGGCCCCAATGCCTGCTTTTTCACCACTGACAGAATCCGTGGTGTGAGATCGAACAGGACCATATCTACCCGGTGTGTCTTGGCGCTCATCCGTCACCTTCCATGCGCTACACCTGTGCAATCTAATTCCGATAGAATCGATCGGGATTATCCTTCGACCTCGGATGCCTGTCAAGGCGCTGACTCAGCGAGGCATTGCGCAGCAACAGAAGCGGCGGAATGTTGCCCAAATGGGCTGTGATGGTCGATAATCGATGCGGTGCTGACGTGGTAGACACGAAGCGATGGAGGACGGCGACCGGATGAAGGACTTGTTGCGCTGGCTTCGCGGCTCGACGCTCGACGATGTTGATGAGTCGGTGCCGGTATGCCCGAATCACGGCGTCGAAATGGATCTCTTCAAGCACGTCGGTAAGCCGGCCCGATTCTCCGATCAGGCGACGCAGACGTACACGCTGATCTATCGCTGCCCGGTTCCGGGGTGCGGCGAGACCGCCGAGCGCGATCGCGTCCGCAACCAGATCCCGATGCGAGGCGAGCAGACCACGCGACCGGCCTGGTCGAAGCAGGACCGGACTCGCGTCTGATCGACGGCTTCACCATTCCGCCCGCATCAGCCAATCTCAGCGACTGGTTCACTCGCCAGACCAATTGGTCGACCGCCGTCCTGCCCGCGTACGATGGTGGTTCCGTAGGCAACCTGCCTGTTTCGATTCTGCGCGCGTTCGACGTTGACATAAGCGATGGCGCGTTGCTGCCGCCGCTGTCGGGGCACGCGCTACCCGCAACGTTGCTCGACGATGCGCGAGTGGTCGTGCTGGTTGTTGTTGACGGCTTCAGCGCAGAGGCGTT
>JAMLIA010000122.1 GCA_023954495.1 Thermomicrobiales bacterium
CCAGGCGAGGAAGCGATCGAACGCGGGCGGCAAGGTGCGCCGCGCCAGGTGGAAACCGCCAATGCGGGCCGCCAGTGTGGCAGCGGCGATGACAGCAATCATCGGCAGATAGCTCATTGGCGCGCCCGCGATTCAACGATCGTGCCGAGCAGCGCGGCTCCGCAGGATGCGATCGGCAGGGCAACGCCGCCGCTCATGAACTGCGTCAGCAGCAGCATCAGCGCCGCAGCGAACGTGGCGACGACAATCGCCATCCGAGTGTGTACCAGCGGGCGGAGCAGCGCGATGAATGTGAGCGGGAAGAGGAACGCGAGCCCGATCCGCTCCGGATCCGGCAGGGCAGAGCCAAACAGAATGCCTGCCAGCGTCGCGAGGTTCCAGATGACGTACAGGCTCAACCCGCTGCCGAGCATGAACGCAGCAATGCCGCGATGTTCGCGCGCGTGCTGAATCGTCAGACCGAAGCCTTCGTCGGTGAGGACGGCCCCGCCGATCTCGGGGCGTGGGCGCTCGTGCGGGTCCATTAGTCGGCGCAGGACCATGCCATACAGCAGATGGCGCAGATTCAGCAGAATGGTGGTGAAGGCCACAGAGATGGCTGCCGCGCCAGAGGCGGTCATGCTGACGATCGTTGCCTGGGCTGCTCCGGCGAAGACGGTGAGTGAGAGCAGTTGTGTTTCAACTGCGCTGAATCCGGTTGCGCGGGCCGCGACGGCGATGGCGACGGAAAACGGGATGACGCCGGGCCAGAGCGGCATGGCCGCCAGAAAGCCGCGCCGAAAGGTTTGGAGCGTATCGACAGGCTGGGTACCGTCAGCCTCGATGGATGCTGGTTGCGACGATGACATTGATCCGTTTGCTCCGCCCCTGTTTCGGTCAACGCCACGGATCATGCCATAACGCGCTCCGCGTTCCAGTCCTGCGATCCACTCTGGCCGCTAGCGTACAATCAGCCGCTGGGTCGCGCTCACTGCCGAGCGCGTTGCAATGAGTCCGGGCAGGTGATGCGTACCCATCCTTCTGCAGCTCACACAGGTCAATGCTGGCGGCCGCAGCGCCGTCGACTCATCGCATTCGCCGCTATCGCGATTGCCGTGCTGGCGATGTTTGGCCCCGCCACCACGCCGAACGCGCTGGCACACTCAGCCCTCTTTCATAGCGATCCGGTGCCCGGCGACAGTCTCAGCGAATCTCCTCCGGCCATTACGCTCTGGTTCACCCGCGATGTTGATCTGGCGTCCAGTCGGGTGACCATCGTCGGCGCGGACGGCGTCGCGCGCTCGACGGGACGGCTGGAGATGATCGGGACATCGAGCGCTCCGGCTATCCGCGTCCCGCTGAACGATGTTCTGTCCCGAGGCAGTTACACGGTTGTCTATGATGTGGTGTCGGCGGTTGATGGGCACGCCAGCAGCGGCCACTTCACGTTCACGGTCGGCGATGCACTGATGCCGAGCCTGGCGCAGCAGAACGCGCTGGCTGGGAGCGTGCAATCCGGCTCGGTGATTCCAGACGCGGCCACAACCAGCGTCCGCTGGCTCAACCTCATGGCGCAGTCCGCGCTCGGCGGCGTGCTGCTGTTTCTGGTCGCGCTGCTCATCCCGGCCCGGCGGGTCGCGGGATTACCGCCAGTCCCGTCGCGTCGCTATCGTCTGCTGATTGCCGGACTGCTGGTCGCGCTCGTCGTCGGCCACCTCGCGGCCCTGCTGTTCCAGTCGATGACGGCGGCGCATGCGGGATCGCTTTCGGCGGCACTCGCTGAGCTGCCCCGCGTGCTCAGTGAGACGCGAGTTGGCATTGTCTGGCTCATCCGCTCGGCGCTGCTGCTTGCGCTGGCGTGCCTCTGCTGGTTGCTCGTTCGCGGGGCGCAACTCACGGGCGCTGTGGATCGCGAGCGCTGGCGATGGTCTGCCGGTCTGGGGATCGCGGCAGTGCTCGTACTGACATCCAGCCTCGTCAGCCACGCGGCGGGTAGCGACGGATCGATCGACGCGCTTCTACTCGTCGACTGGCTGCACGGCATGGCTGCCGCCGTCTGGTTCGGTGGAATCGTGGGCCTGCTCGTCTCGTTCGATCTGCTGCCGTCCGGTGTCGCCCGCAGGGCGTTCCTCTGGCGCTATGCGCGTTTTGCGCTCGTTGCCCTCGGCACTCTGATCCTGACCGGCTTCGTGCTGGCACGCAGTGAAGCCCTGAGCTGGGACGGACTGCTCTCAACCGACTACGGCATGTGGCTGCTGATCAAGCTGGTCCTCGTCGCCGGAGTCATTGGCGTTGGCGCACACCACCTGCTGAACGTCTATACGCAGATCGGCGTCGGATCACTTGAGCAGCAGCGGCGGACCTCACACTGGTTTCCACGCACGCTGCGGCTGGAAGCCGCTATCGCAGCGATCATCGTCGTGGTCAGCAGCATCCTGGTCGGAACGCTACCGGCGCGCGATGTACTCCAGGCACCGGGGGTGCTCGGCTCGACCAGGCTTGTCGCCGAGACTTCAATCACTATTCGCATTTCCCCGACGCCGATCGGCGCGAACGAATACTCGGTTGTCGTTTCACCGAGCGATCCGGAAACGTTCGGGGTGATTGCAGGCATCGATCTGCGCTTTACCTGGATTGATGACCAGTCGGCCAGCGAGGTGACGACGCACCTGCGCCAATCCGGTTCGGTCGAAGCGCGCACCTTTGTTGGCAGCGGTGCGTTTATAGAGCATGAGGGTAACTGGCTGGTCACGATCGTCGTGCAACGCGATGGATTCGATGCCAGCCTCGATGTTCCGATCGGCGTCACTGCGTCGGACGGGGTGCTATCGCTGACCGGAGTGCCGGCGGCTGAGAGCGCCAACGACGGTCGGGCGACCGCCATCGGTCTCGCCTGGTTGGCTATCGGGCTGCTGTTGTTCGTGGGTGCCTGGCGACTACACGCGCAACGATCGAGCATGCGCTATGGCTTGATTGGGGCGGGATTTGTGGCAATGGGCCTCGGTCTGCTGCTTCTTGCTGTTGGCCAAGATGTTTTTGTGCGATGATAGAACTTGACTCCGGTTATTGCTATATTTGTTTGTATCTGACTTTTCAGGGGTAACGCTATTTCGTGGAGTGGCGGGAACATGGGGCGACTGCACCGCTGGATCGAATCCCAACCTCCTCACTTCGTACTGATCGCTTGCATCGTCGTCGCAGGATTGATCGGTATCGTTGATGTCGCTACGGGCGCTCAACTCTTCCTTACAGTCCTCTACCTGGTCCCGATCTCGGTTGCAACGTGGCGCGCCGGTCGCGCCTGCGGCCTGCTGCTGGTTGTGCTTTCAACTGTTGCGATGTCGATTGCCGAGGCGAGCGCACCATTGACCGATGTGTCCGCCTGGGCGCAGTTCTGGAATGCAATTGCTCGCGTCCTCGTCTTCATCTTCATCGTCCAGTTGATCACGAATCTGCGTGAGGCACGGCAGCACGCCGACCGCCTGGCGCGAACAGACAACCTCACCGGCGTCTCCAATCTGCTCGCGTTCCGCGAAATCAGCGCAATTGAGCTGGAGACGGTGCAACGGACACAGCAGCCCCTGACCCTGATGTTCCTCGACATTGATGACTTCAAGAACGTCAACGACAACCACGGGCACTCCGTGGGCGACGAGATGTTGCGTGAGGTTGCCGATGCGCTGCGGGAGCTGGCGCGCCCGGACGACCTCGTTGCCCGCGTTGGCGGCGATGAGTTCGTGCTGCTGCTGCCGCGAACCAACACCAACTCAGCTATGCACTTTGCCGATCGTGTCGCACGCCGCATTTCGGCGATTGTCCGCCCGGACGGATCAGCGTTGACCTGCAGCATCGGCCTGTCGTCGGCGAATGACGGCTTCACGACGATTGACGATGTCCTCCACGAGGCCGATCGCGCGATGTATCTGGCAAAGTCCCAGCGGGCCAGATCGCGTGGCATCGTCAGCAATGACGCTCCAGCCCTGCGACTCCTTGCTCCGCCTGATCAATCTGCGGAAGCCTCCGCCTTCGACGCGTGACGCATTCCTCGCGCAGCCAGCATCTATATTTGCGGCGAAGTTCTTGCTAATCTAGCGGTGGACATTGCCAGGATCGGTAACCGGTGCCCCTCCGACATGTCCGGATGGTGAAAGGGGGCCATCAGTGTGCGCTCGCACGTTGACCACACGTCGTCTGATGTTTCTGGCTGGAATGCTGCTCGGCGCTCTTGTGCTGAGTGGATGTGGCTGGAACTCGGTGCTCGTTGAGGAGACGCCGACGGCGAACAATGAGCTCACAATCGAGCTGACCGATACGTCCATCACACCGACGCACCTCCAGGCGCTCAAGGGTGATGTGACCTTTAACGTGACCAACAATGGCACTAAGGTACACAATCTCGCAGTGACGATGGGCAAGGATGAGTTCGAATCAGCCGAAATTGCCCCAGGTGCTACCGAGACATGGACGCTGCACTTCCCGCGAACCGGGCAGTACGCGCTCTTCTCCAACCTCGCCGATGACCACGACGCAGGTATGGAGACAATGGTGCTGATTACGACTGAGTAATCGCGCAACCACTTTGACTGGCCGGGGCGATCGTCGCCGGCGGCGGAGCAGCCGCCGCGATGATCGCCCCGTTTTGCTGCCCGTCACAACATTGGTACGTTCGGCGTCAGTCTGTTGCGTGTCTGCAACTGCCTGTTGCGTAGGATGGATGAGAAAGGAGGCAATGATGCAACAGGACCCCAGGCGGAACGACACTGGCAAGCAGGGCTTGAGCATGACCTATGGATTGGTCTTTGGCGCAGCACTTGGCTTGCTCCTGAGCGTGGTCTTTGACTTCAATCTCGCCTATGGTCTCGTCATTGGAACTGCCGCTGGAATGCTTATTGGCCTGTTCGTAGACCATCGTCGGATCTAGACGCCGCTTGGACGATTCGCCGCGATCTGCGGCATCGCATCCGCCATCGCGCGCGCGATGCCGAGCAGACGTGATTCGCTCCAGCGCGCTCCGACCAGTTGCACCCCAATCGGCAGGCCGTCTGGCGCGAACCCGACCGGCAGCGTCACCACCGGATGGCCGGTCAGGTTGAACGGTCGGCAGTAACCGGCTAGCAGGTTATAGTCTGCGGCCACATCGTCAACCACGATCGGCGTGCCGCGCTCGCAATGCGGAAACGCCGGAACCATCATCACCGGGCAGACGAGCGCGTCATATGTTGCAAAGAAGCGCTCCCAGTCGCCGATCAGTACGTCGCGCTGCTGCAGCAAGCGGAAGTACTCTTCGGCGCTCGGGGGCCCGGCAGGCGGCGGCTCGATACGCATGCGCACGATCACCCGGAGCGCCGCGCGGATCGCCAGCTGCTCATCGAAATCAATCTCCGGCAACGTCTCTTCGACTGCCGCACCGACTCGCTCCAGAGCCGAGCCAATCTGCGCGATGACCTGCTGCGTTGCTGCGTCGGCAGGCACGCCGGGAAAGCGCTGGGCAATGGCGAAGCGCGTGTTGGCGAGATCGATCTGCGGGGACGGAGTCAGCGGCACGGGCGGCACATCCGGATCGGCGATGTCTGGCCCGGCGATGACACTGAGGGCCAGCTCCAGATCGTCTATCGAGCGCGCCAGCGGGCCGATGCAGTTCATCACCCGCGTCGTGCGCACGTCGCCGGGCAGGTCGGGGATGTGGCCGGCGTTCGACACCCGACCCTCGGTCGGTTTCAGACCGAAGATCCCGCAGCAGTGCGCCGGGATGCGGATCGAGCCGCCGATATCGCTGCCGATGTCGAACGGCGCACAGCCGGCTGCGACGGCCGCCGCCGCGCCACCGCTCGATCCGCCGGGGATTCTGCCGAGATCCCATGGGTTATTGGTCCGACCGAAGAGCGGGTTCGTTGTCTGAACATCGGTCAGGAACTCCGACACATTCGTCTTGCCCAGCACGATCGCGCCAGCCCCGCGAAGCCGACGGGCCACTGTCCCATCGGCAGACGGCACGTAGTCACCCAGCCGTGGCGATCCGGCCGTCG
>JAMLIA010000123.1 GCA_023954495.1 Thermomicrobiales bacterium
GTCGCAACCGAAAGATCTCCCACCCGTTCGACGCAGTCCAACGCAGGGGAGATTTCTCACTGCGGTTCGAAATGACAGGACAAGGGGTTGGCTGTCGGGTCGGAATGCTCGCCATTGCTGGCATTGCCGACTCGCTGGGCTGGCAACCTCCATGTTCCCCTGTCATCTTGAGGTCGCAACCGAAAGATCTCCCACCCGTTCGACGCAGTCCAACACGGAGAGATTTCTCGGCTGCGGCCTCGAAATGACAGAAGGAAGAGTTAGCTGCCGCGCCGACATGCTCGCCACGTTGGCGCTGATGACCCACCGAGAGGTAGCAAATGCCCCACCTCCCAGGTTCGGGAAGTGGGGCAACGCTCAATAGCGACCGTCTTAAACGAAGGCGTCGGCAATCGCGCGGCGCACGTGGATCGCGTGCTTGCCGAAGCCGGTCACCTGCAGGGTCGGCTGTAGCTCGTAGCGGACGTAATCGCCGACCGCCACCGGATCATCATACGGACGGATGGCGAAGCTCACATCGGCCGAGCCGTCATCCGGTCGAATGAAGCCAATGTTGGCCTTCGCGTCGTAATACGTCACCTGACCAGACCTCGGCGCATGCTCCTGCCATCGGCTGTCCATGACCCTGCTACCTCTGTTCCATACCCTGCGATCGCTCCGCGATTATGCTGCCTGTAGCATACCTGAATAGCCTGTCCTGGCGGGCTATTCCAGCCATTCGATCGACACGCGCTCCGCGCCATGCACCGCCGTCACACGCAAGGTCACATCACCGACGTTCGTGAACCGATGCGGCACACCCGCCGGCACGACCACGACATCACCAACGCCGGCCTGCACCGATGCCTCGCCGATATCGAACTGACCACGACCCTCAGTGACGACGAACACCTCTTCGTAGTCGTGGCGATGCAGACGTGGCCCATCGCCGGGCGCAACCTCGCCGAGCATCAGCGAGATCGTGCTGATGCCATGCTCGGCGGCGTGCATGAAACGGGCGACAACACCGGGGCTGCCGACATTCTGGGGTTGAAGACTCTCCCACGCGACCAATGGTTGCAGGCTGGGGTCCATGTGGGCCTCCATGTCAGTGACGCTGTGCGACAAATCCGCTCAATCCTTCTGCAGCAGGCGCGGCTCGCCAACGCCGGCGGCCTCCAGCACATGGTCAACCACACGCTGCAGCTCATCGCGCTCCGATTGCTCCAGCGGATCCAGCAGGTGTGCCAGCATCTCGCGCCGGCGGCCGCGCCAGGCTTCGATCTGCGCCTTGCCTGAGTCAGTGAGGCTCACGCGCACGACGCGCTCATCGTCGGCACAGCGAGCGCGCCGCACCAGGCCATCGCGCTCCAGCCGCTTGCAGGCCGTCGTCGTCGAGCTTTGCGAGATACCGAGCGCCGTCGCCAACTCGCCGATGCTCGACTGACCGCGCAAGTTCAGGTGACGCAACAACCAGTACTGCTGGGCTGTGATCTCCCCATGCTCAATCGGGCTCGACAACAGATGCAGCTCGCGCCAGAGCATCATCAAGCTTTCCGTCAGCCGATCAGTTGGCATGCTCGCGGCTCCCTTACTCCCGCTAAGTATATTGACAATGCATGTATTTGCGGTACTGGCAGTGCTTCGAATAGAACACGCTCCCTGATCATCCATAATACGGCTTGCAATATACCCCTGGGGGGTATATTATTCCTTGAGGATGCTGAAGAGTGCGCACTCCGCAGCACGTCCGAAACATCTGGAGCTTGCCCGCGCTTCCCCGACTGCGCGCTGATGCACGGCTGGTAATGAGGGCGAGCACCAGACGAACCGACGAGAGCCGGATCGAACGACGGGACGGCGAGCGGAAGATACGGATATGAATCACAACCACAATGGGCACCCGAGCCCAAACACCCATCAACACCAGCATGAGCCGCGGCGGACGAACGAGCGTCATGACCACGCTACACACGCGGGCCACCACGCCGAGCATGCAGAACCGGCTATGCAAGCGCATGAGCATCACGAGCAACACGGCGGCCACGGTGGGCATGGCAATCACGCCACCGAGTTCCGCAACCTGTTCTGGATCATGCTGATCCTCGCGATACCGGTCGTCGCCTTCTCGCCGATGTTCGCCGATCTGGTCGGCTACAGCGTCCCCGACTGGTCCGGCTGGATCTCGCCGATCCTCGGCACAGTTGTCTATTTCTGGGGTGGCTGGCCGTTCCTGACTGGCGCGCGTGATGAGATTCGCGCCCGTGCCCCCGGTATGATGCTGCTCATTGGTCTGGCGATCAGCGTCGCATTTCTGGCGTCGTGGGGCGCAAAGCTCGAAGTCTTACCGCATGATCTCGATTTCTGGTGGGAGCTGGCTCTCCTCATCGTCATCATGCTGCTGGGCCACTGGCTGGAAATGCGCTCGCTCGCTCAGACAACCTCAGCGCTCGACTCACTCGCCGCACTCCTGCCCGACGAGGCCGAGCGCGTTGATGGCGACCAGATAGTCAGTGTTCCTCCCAGTGAGTTGCAGGTCGGCGACATCGTCCTCGTTCGACCGGGTGGGCGGGTTCCTGCCGATGGCCGTGTCGTCCAGGGAACAGCCAGCGTGGACGAGTCGATGATCACTGGCGAATCCCAGCCGGTCCGTCGTGGCGAGGGCGATAGCGTCGTCGCCGGCACGGTCGCAACCGACTCTGGCCTGCGCGTTGAGATCACCGCGGTTGGTGACGACACCACCCTTGCCGGCATCCAGGCACTCGTCGCACAAGCGCAGAACTCGTCCTCGCGGGCGCAGCGCATCGCCGATCGCGCAGCGGGGCTGCTGTTCTGGTTCGCGCTCAGCGCTGCCGTGCTGACCGCGATTATCTGGGCCGTCGTTGGTCTGCCGGACGAAGGTGTCGTTCGAACGATCACCGTCCTTGTCATCGCCTGCCCGCACGCCCTCGGCCTGGCTATTCCGCTCGTCGTCTCGATCGCCACTGAGCGCTCCGCCCGGGCCGGCATTCTGATCAAGGATCGGCTGGCGCTGGAGAGCATGCGCACGGTCGACACCGTGCTGTTCGACAAGACCGGCACGCTCACCAAGGGGGCACCGGTGGTGGTCGAAATCGTCTCTGCTGGCGAGATGCCGCCTGACCGCCTGCTGGCGCTGGCCGCCGCGGCCGAGGCCGAATCCGAACATCCACTGGCGAAGGCCATTGTCAGCGAGGCGCAGAAGCGCGCTATCGCCGTCCCGCCCGCAGCCGACTTTTCCTCGGCACCGGCAGTTGGCGTGCGCGCCATCGTTGATAGCCGGGTAGTCCAGGTCGGCGGACCAAACCTGCTGGAGCAGGAAGGCGGACACGAGCTGGAGGTGGCCAATGACTGGCGACGCGAGGGCGCGATCATCCTGCATGTCCTCGTCGATTCGGTCGTTGCCGGCGCGCTCCGGCTGGCCGACGAAATTCGGCCCGAGTCGTTCGACGCCATTCGTGATCTCCACCGACGATCACTCCAGGTGGTGATGATCACTGGTGACGCCGAAGCGGTTGCAGCCTCAGTTGCCCGCGAGCTGGGCATTGATGAGTACTTCGCTGGCGTCCGCCCTGAGGACAAGGCTGCACGGGTCCAGGAGCTGCAATCTCGCGGTCAGAAGGTTGCGATGGTTGGTGATGGCGTGAATGACGCACCAGCGCTTGCGCAGGCTGATGTCGGCATCGCTATCGGTGCCGGGACGGATGTCGCGATCGCGTCGGCCGGTGTCATCCTTGCGAGCGACGATCCACGGGCCGTCTCATCGGTGATCAAGCTATCGGAGGCGACCTATCGCAAGATGAAGCAGAACCTGTGGTGGGCTGCTGGCTACAACCTGATCGCTGTGCCACTGGCAGCCGGTATCCTCGCGCCAGTCGGCTTTGTTCTGCCAATGGCCGTCGGTGCAACGCTCATGTCTCTGTCGACAATCGTCGTCGCGCTCAACGCTCAACTGCTCCGTCGACTGAACCTGCGGCCGGCAGCGCTCGCCACCACCCCTGCCTGATCCAACGACCAGCCGACTAAAGAATTGCAGGCACCAGAAATCCATTGACATTCAATGCTATTGAGGTGCACACTTCTCCGGTTCTTTCGCGGGGCTGGGTGGCAGGAAGTGAGACCGAATGGCACGGACGTCGACGCACACACGCAGTGGGCAAGCAGTTCCAATCAGCGATGCAGCCGCATCACAATCCGTTAGCCCACGCTCAATAGCGATCTTCGCGGTTGTCTCGCTCGCATTGCTCATGGCCAGCATCGACTCAACCATTGTGGCCGTCGGCCTGCCGGAGATGATGGCCGGGCTGAACACGAACCTCGTCTGGATCTCGTGGGTCATCACCGGCTACAGCCTGACGCAGACGGTCATGATGCCGATGGCCGGCAAGCTGAGCGATGATCTCGGCCGCAAGCGCCTGTTCCTCGGCTGCGTCGTCCTCTTCACCGTCAGCTCACTGCTCTGCGCCATCGCCCCAAGTGTCGAATTGCTGATCGCCTTCCGCGTTCTTCAGGCAGTCGGTGGCGGCGCGTTCCTGCCGTCGGCCGCCGGCATCGTCAGCGATGTCTTCAGCGCCGAGCATCGCGGCACGGCAATCGGGCTGTTCACCAGCGTCTTCCCGATCGGCGGCATCATCGGCCCGAACGTCGGCGGCTGGATGATCGACAACTTCGGCTGGCGCTCGATCTTCTCAGTCAACGTCCCGATCGGCGTCCTGCTGTTCATCACCGGCATCATCCTGCTGCCGGCCGGTGGTCGGATCGTCTCGCGTCGCAGCATCGACCTGGTCGGCGCCGGCGCGTTCGCCACCGGTGTCGTCGCGCTGATGTATGGCATGAGCATCTGGGGCAACCACGTCAGTTTCGAGTGGCAGGTCGGCCTGTGGATCATCATCGGCCTCATCGCGCTGGTGCTGTTCGTCCGCCATGAAGCACGCACGCCGGACCCGATGATCGATTTGCGGCTGCTGAAGGAGCGCGCATTCCTCGCCGCAAATCTCTACAACTTCCTCTACGGCGGCCTCGTCTTCGGCTTCTTCAGCTTCATCCCGCTCTACGCCACGGTTGAATACGGCATGTCCGCCAGCCAGGCCGGCTTCATCCTGACGCCGCGCGCGATCGCGATGATCAGCCTGTCGACCATCTCGTCATTCCTGCTGATTCGCTTCGGCTACCGCATCCCGATGATCGTCGGCATCGTCCTGATCAGCATTGGCCTGTTTATCACCGGACAGGGCTTGCACGACCCGACGATCTTCGGCTTCGAGATGGGCAACCTGGCGTTCCTCTCGCTGACAATCGCCATCACCGGCCTCGGCGTCGGCATCGGCGGTCCGGCGGCCAACAATGCTGCGCTCGACCTGATGCCGGAAGCTGTCGCGCGCATCACCGGACTGCGCGGTATGTTCCGCTCCAGTGGTGGTGTTCTCGGCACGGCCATGATCGTCCTCGTCCTGGCCCACTTCGACGATCAGGCGCGCGGCCTCGAATTCATCTTCACCGGCCTCTCGTTCCTGATCCTGCTCATCATCCCGGTCGTCTTCCTCATCCCCGACACCGCCCGCAACCGCCGCAAGGCGCAGTTGCAAGGCACCCCCCGCTTCGCCAGCGAGGAGTAGGGCTTACCGGGACGACTGCTGATTAGTTTGTAGAACAGATGGGTGATGCGCTCCCCAAATGGAGGGACGTATCGCATACGCCCGGCTGGCTTCGCACCACGTCGGTGCGTGCTTCTCAATATGGTTGACGATCAGATCATCGAACCTGCCAATCGCCGTGCTCTGTCGGCGCACGGCGATTGGCAGGGCGTACGCGATTCGGGCACGCATCACATCCGATGCCGCGGTCCCGTCGGAGATAGAGAATCTGTCCCTGTGCAGCCGCCAACCAGATCGACATCGTTCACCGATGGTTTCAGCTCACCCCATCCCCATCCAGTTGG
>JAMLIA010000124.1 GCA_023954495.1 Thermomicrobiales bacterium
GTCGTCTTCATCGCGGCTGAGCGCCGGGATCTCGCGTTCGACATGTTGCAGCGAGGCGAGTGCTTCGCGGAGTACTTCTGCGAGCCGCGCGGCAGCCTGTCGCGCAGCGTCCGTGGTATCGGCCATTGTCTGTGTCCTCAGATGGTTCGCCCGCTTGTGGCTGGGCGTGCAGATGACGTCCCGATCATGGTCGCAAAGTCCGTGCCTTGTGCCTGCTGCGTGGCGATGACAGGTATTTTCCCGCTATCATGAGTACGTGTCCCGAGGACCGGTCGGAAGCGAGTGGGGTAGTCGGGGCCGTTGAGTGAGACGGCGCAGGCATGGGGGAGCGTGGCGGAATGAGCTTTACCGGGGATGACCGTGGCCTGCTAGACAAGCCAGTAGTTGCCGTACTGACCACGCTGTTCGCCAGTGGCGAGCCGCATTCGACCGTCATGTGGTTCAGGTTTGCCGATGATGTGGTGCGAATGATCGCGCCGGCGTCAGCGTTGAAGGCGCGGCACATTGCGAACGACCCGCGTGTGAGTGTGGTCGTGACCGATCCGGAGAATCCGTACGCCTATGTAACGGTGCGCGGGCAAGCGAGCCTCGTGCGAGACGACGCGGCTGCGCGCGCAGAGCTGCGCCAGATTGCAGCCCGCTACATTAGCGATCGGGCTGACGGCTATGTCGAATCTCTCTCGGCTGATCCTCGCGTGCTGATCGAGATCCACGCGACACGGGTGAGCAGCCGCCATCGACAGCCTCCGGCCTGACCCTGCTGCCCTCCGGCAGTGCCGCATTTGTTGACCTTTTGAATCCCTCGTACGACCGACGGGATACTTGGTGGATCATCCGCATCTGGTTTTCACGATTGGTGTAGCCCTGGCCGCTGCGTTTGCCGGTGGTGTCGTCGCGCGCCGCCTCAACGCACCGGTCATCCTTGGCTATCTGATTGCCGGTATCCTGATCGCGCCATCGACACCGGGCGTCGTCCTTGATCTGGAGATTGTCCAGACGCTCGCCGAGCTCGGCGTTGCTTTCCTCATGTTTTCGCTCGGCGTCGAGTTCTCCCTGCGAGAGCTGCTGCACATCCGGCGGATCGCCATCGGCGGCGGCACACTGCAGATCGTTATCACCATGCTGGCCGGGATCGTGATCGGGCTGGTGCTGGGCTGGTCGACGACGGCGGCGATTGTCTTCGGTATGGCCGTGGCGCTCGGATCGTCTGCGGTCGCGATCAAGATGCTGATGCTGCGCGGCGAGATGGAGACCCGCCACGGGCGCGCGACGGGCGGCATCGCCATCTTTCAGGACCTGGCGCTGGTGCCGATCCTCGTCAGCCTGCCGATTCTCGCCGACACCGGCAGTGGGAACGTCCTCGCCAGTATCGGTCGGTCGGTTGGTATTGCGGCTGCCGTGTTGGCGGCGGTGATGATCCTTGGCCTGCTCCTCGTGCCGGCGCTGCTGGAGCTGGTCGAGCGCACCAAGTCGCGCGAGCTCTTCGTTCTGGCGATCATCGTCATTGCGCTCGGCGCTGCGCTGGTGACCGAACGCGCCGGGCTGTCGATCGCGCTCGGCGCGTTCCTCGCTGGCCTGATCGTGTCGGAGTCCGATTTCTCGCATCAGGTGCTTGTGGACATCACCCCGTTGCGCGATTCGTTCGCGACGCTCTTCTTCGTCTCGATCGGGATGCTGCTCGATCTCAACCTGGTTGGCAGCCAGCTCTTCACGATCATCGCCCTGGTGCTGATCATCCTGATCGGCAAGACGGCGATCATGGCCGGTGTGCTGCGCGGGTTCCATCTGTCGCGCTCCTCCGCGCTGATGGCTGGCGTGTTGCTGGCGCAGGTCGGCGAGGTGTCGTTCATCGTCGCCAGCGAGGCGCTGGGTTACGAGATCATCAGTGACGAGCAGTATCGACTGATCCTGGCGTTGTCACTCGGGACGCTCATCCTCGCGCCGCTGCTGGTCAACGCGACGCCGCATCTGCTGGGGGTGCTACCCAATCGGGGGAGTACTGAGACGCCGGCGGAACTCTTCGAGCCGATTCTCGATACGGCCCTGCGTCGCCACACGATCATCTGCGGCTACGGGCGGCTGGGCACGCAGCTCGCCGAGTCGCTCCACCGGCGCGGCTTCCAGTTTCTGGTGGTCGATAACGATCTGCCGGCTGTGCGGCTGGCGCAGGCAAAAGGGTTCACGGCGATCTACGGCGACGCCGGTAATCCCGACCTGATGGAGAAGCTGGGTGTCGCCCACTCGCGCTCGCTGGCGGTCGCGATCTCTGATCCGCTGGCGGCCGAGGTGGCAGTGACGGTTGCCCGCAAGCTGAACCCGCGCGTGGATATCATCGCACGCGCTCGTAGCCAGGAGCAGATGCGACGGTTGCACGAGCTCGGTGCAAACGAAGTGATCCAGCCGGAGTTCGAGGCGAGCCTGGAACTGGTGCGGCACGTCCTGCACCTGCACGGCCTCGACCAGCGCCAGATCGCGGCGATCACGCAGCGAAGACGGTCCATTTACTACGAGCTTGAAGAAGTCGAGTAGCGCTTGATCAGTCGCCCGCAGCGGCGGAAGGAGCCAGCCCCGGAACCGTCGCCGGAGCCGCCTCGATCGGTCGCTCGCGGATAGACAGTGTCACGACTGCCGCTGCGACGCCCATGCCGATATTGGCAAGCAGCGAGGCGTGATAGTTGCCGGTGATGTCGTAATCCAGACCGGCCAGCCAGGCACCGACGCCCGAGCCGACATTCATCGCGGTGAAGATGAAGCCGAAGATCGTCGCCATTGATGCGCGACCATAGATATTGCCGGCCATGGCCGCGGCGAGCGGGGTCGTTGATGTCCACGAAATGCCCAGCACGACCGCAGCGAGGAAGATGCCGGGAATCCATGAGCCGACCGCCAGCAGCACCAGGAACGACATGCCGCGCAGGAAGTAGGTCAGCGCCAGCATCTGTCGGTGACCGGCGCGGTCGGACAGGAAGCCCATCACAATCGCGCCAACGATGCTGCAGGCACCGACGACCGAGAGCGCCAGCGAGGCGGTTGTCTGCATTGTGTGCGTCGAGTGCTCCGGCATGTCGGTGAGGTACGGGATCATGTGGACCGAGGTGAACGACATCGTGAAGCCGCAGACGAACATGCCGAATGACAGCTGCCAATAGACCGCCGAGCGGACGGCACGCTTGAGCGACACCTTGGGCCGGTCATCGACCCTGGTGACATTGCCGACCGCGGTGCGATTGCGCGGCGCGTCTCTGATGAACATGATCGAGATCGGCAGGATCATCACCAGCATGGCGATGGTGATCGCCAGATAGCTTGCGCGCCAGCCCCAGTTCATCAGGATGACGGTGGCGATCGGGACGATCAGCAGTTGGCCGTAGGCCGAGCCGGAGGTTGCCATCGAGAGCGCCAGTCCGCGGCGCTTCTCGAACCAGCCATTCACCAGCGCGGTGGTATTTACCGGCGAGGTCGCGGCGAAGCCGAAGGCCGCCAGGATGCCGTAGAACACGTAGACCTGCCAGAGGCTGTTGACGACCGTCATCGGCAGCATCGCGATCGCTGTGATGATGACGCCGCCGATCAGGATGCGGCGAGAGCCGTAGCGATCCACCAACCAGCCGACGGCGGGCTGCAGGAACGACAGCGCCACGACACTGATCGTGACCGCCAGCGCAAGATCGGCGCGGTCCCAGCCGAACTCGTCACTGACCGGCTTCAGCACAACGCCAAACAGGAACCGCCCACCGGAACTGATCGCCAATGTCAGCATGACGGCGATGACAACGACCCAGCCGGTGTAGATTCCAAAGATCGAACGTTCCTGGCGTTGATCCTGCATTGCGGTAGCGCCTCCCCCAAAAGCGATGCTGAGTGACCGGTAAATTGGCGTATTTCGACAAACACCGTGAATTTTCTGATTTTCGATGGCGCGAACGTCTATCATCATAAACGATACGGGTCGCATTGTGTCGCTTTGCGATACCCGAACGTGGCCAATTGGATGGCGCGCGAAAACCGTTGTGCTGAACAGGTGGAGTACGCCTTTATGGACATTCGTGAACAGGTCGAGCTCGCAATCAACAATTACAGCGAGCTTGAGCAGGTGCCCCTTGCCGAGGACACCCCGGAGGACGTTGCCTATCTCGCAACGCCGGACCGACTGGCGTTCGCCCTCGGCTGGATCACTGCGAACGCAATCGTGGGTTCGCGATATGCCAGCGCGGCGATTGACGCGCTGCCGATCTTCCATCCCGAGAGCGGCTGGGATCGATTCCTGCTCACCCGTCGCACCACCTCGACCTCATTTGCGCGTGAGACAGCGAACCGCTACGGCATGGTCATGGTCGATGGCAAGGACGCGCCGCGCCTCACCAAGCCGAGCGGCGCGGATCGCCTGACCCTCGGCAAGGCGCTGCGCTCCGATCCGGAGAAGGCGATCGCATCGGTGCTGGCCGAGATCCGGCCCGGCTCGCTGCTGCCGCTCGACCTCGGCATGCGCTGGCGCGAGCGCAAGGTGCAGTACCCACGCCTCTACGCGGCCATCACCGAACTGATCATCGAGGTGCCGGGTGTCGTGGCCGCGCGCGAGATCTACGTCGATGACCAGCAGGTCGACGGTGCTTACCATCCGCTCTACCTGCACGGCGCTGCGCCGCAGCCGACTATGCTCTATGACTGGTTCCTGATCCAGTTCGCCGACCGTGCCGCCTTCCTCCGCATCCACGGCGGCCAGTCGATCTACGAGACCGAGCGCGGCGGCTGGTCGACGGTGAAGCGCCAGCTGGCGGCCGAGGAGTCGATCGACGACATCAAGCAGCGCATGAAGGCGTGGCTGCGGATCGAAGGCGAGCCAGATCCGAAGACGAAGGACTAGTCGCATCTGGTAAAATACCCCCATGGGGTATAGAGATCCGAGAGGAGCCCACGATCATGACGACGACACGACCATCGCGACTGGCCGGCTTTCGACAGCGCCGCGATGAGTTCATGCGCACGAACGAGCATTCGCCGCTGACTGAGGCGCAGAAGGCGAGCTTCGTCCCGCTGGACTATTTCGAAGAGAACACCGATCTGGCGTTCGTGCTGGAGGTCGATACCGACGTACCGCACGACCCGGTGGAGCTGCCGACCACGACCGGCGAGGCCCGCGAGTACATCCCGCATGGCAGGATCACGTTCAACGTGGACGGACAGGACGTGACGCTGATGGTCTATCGCGAGCCGGAGCGCGGGCGACTGCTGATCCCGTTCCGCGATACGACCAACAACGTCCACACCTATGGCGCAGGTCGCACCGTCGACCCGCAGGAGCGGCCGGACGGCCGACTGTCAGTCGACTTCAACTACGCTTACGCGCCGTACTGCCAGTACAACGACAACTGGGTCTGCACCGTCCCGCCGATGGAGAACTGGCTGCGCGTTCCGATCGAAGCCGGCGAAAAGAAGTATCCCAACAAGGAATCCAACGAGGCGGAATAGAGGCGACTCGCGCTCGACGAACCGCACGAGGCCACATGGGCAACCACCCATGTGGCCTCGTGCGTTGGTGCGTGCCTGCATCCGGCTGCATCGAACGGGTGGGAGATTTCTCACTGCGGTTCGAAATGACAGATTTCGGGAGTGGCTATCGGACCGGACTATTCGCCATTGCTGGCAATGATGGCCCGCCAGAGCGGCAACCGCCCACTTCTTCTGTCATTTCGAGCGCGCAC
>JAMLIA010000125.1 GCA_023954495.1 Thermomicrobiales bacterium
TTCGCGCCGCGCCTGTCGTTCTTCTTCAACGCACACAACGGCTTCCTCGAAGAGGTCGCCAAGTACCGCGCCGCACGCCGGATGTGGGCCAACATCATGCGCGACCGCTTCGGGGCGCAGAGCCCGAAGTCGCTGACGCTGCGCTTCCACACCCAGACCGGTGGATCGACGCTGACCGCCCAGCAGCCACTAAACAACGTCGTCCGCGTCACGATTCAGGCGCTCTCGGCGGTGCTGGGCGGCACGCAGTCGCTGCACACGAACGGCTACGACGAAGCGCTCTCGCTGCCGACGGCCGAGGCGGCGACGCTGGCACTGCGCACGCAGCAGATCATTGCCCACGAGGCGGGCGTCGTTGAGACCGCCGATCCGCTGGCCGGGTCGTACGCCGTCGAGGCGCTGACCGACGCGATCGAGCGTGACGCCTACGCGCTGATGGATGAGGTCGCGGAGATGGGCGGAGCGATCGCGGCGATCGAGAGCGGCTTCATGCAGGATCAGATCGCCGACACCGCCTACCGCTGGGAGCAGGCGATCGACAGCGGCGAGCGCATCATCGTGGGAGTGAACTACCAGCGCGAAGAGGACGAGAGCGGCGTGCCGATCCACCACATCGATCAGGATCTGGTGCGGCAGCAGATCGAGCGCACCTGGCTGTACAAGGAAGACCACGCCTCGGTCGAGCTGGACATTGCCTTGCGCCGCGTCGGCGCAGCCGCCCGCTCAACGACGAACCTGCTCACCGTCATGCGCGAAGCGTTGCTGGCCGGCGCGACGCTGGGTCAGATCTGCGACGTGCTGCGGCGAGAGTGGGGTGAGTATCGGCCGGGGTGACCTCACCCTCCCCTGCCCTCCCTCTCCCGTGGGGAGAGGGAGGGTGTCCCTGTGCTAGCGAATTAACTGCCGTGACGGCGACAAGCCGCCGAGCATTTGCCCAACCACCTTCGCCCATGACACCCCCTCTCCCCACGGGAGAGGGGGCTGGGGGGTGAGGTCTCTTACGGCACGTCAATCGTGATCGGCGCGGGGCCGGGGAAGACGCGGCCGTAGGAGTCGGCGTGCAGCGTCAGGGTGGTGGCGCTGGAGTCGATCGGCATCTCGAAGCGCGAGACGCTCTCGCCAGCTTCGAGACCACCCTTGCCATCTTCAGCCATGCCCATGGAGCCACCGGTCGGTACGAAGGAGTTACCCAGATCATCGGTCAACGTCTGGCCTTCCGGCGTCGGTCCGCCGAGCGTGATCGTGCGATCACCTGGCTGGCCGGTGTTCCGAATGATGACGGCGACCTCACCCGGCTTCGTGCTGTCATAGCCGGTTTCGGGTTCTGAACGGGCGAGGCTGTCCACGACGAGCGTCTCGCCGTCGACGACGAACGTCTGGCCAACAGCGAAGGTCGCATCAGCCGTGACATCCCAGAAGCCATCGGGGATCGGGAAGGTGACGTCGACGGGTTGTTCGACTGGCGTCACGAACGATGTGAATGCGAGCTGGAACGTGTCAACGCCCTCGGGGAGCGCCGGGAAGTACGCGACCCAGGAGTCCTCACGTAACTGAATACCGCCGCGGCCAACGCCATTGAACACCTGGCCGTCCGGAAGAACGAGCTGAACGACTGACGAGGCTGGCATCGCCTCACCAGCTGGCATCGCCGGCACACTGTAGGCGACACTCACTGCGCGGCTCGACAGGTGGACACTGGCAATCGTGATCGCGACCGGCCCGGACTCGACCGTCTTGCCGACCGGAATGGGCACATTGATCGGGTCCTGAATGACATCCTCGGCTGGGATCGTGAACGTCCACGGACCATCGATCCAGCGTGCGCCATCGGCGTCTGAAAGGCCGACCTTGCTGATCTCGACGACGATGTCCGTCGTCTCGGGCATTGGCGGGCCAACTGCCAGCGTCATTTGCACCGCGCCATCGCGCGACTGATCCAGCTTTGATGTACCGAAGAAGGTCGGGTCACCGCTGACCCCGCTCACGGTCAGTGACTCGAAGGTGATCGGCATCAGGTTCGTGGCCGGATCGAAGTCGGGCCAGCTCACCTGGAAATCGAGCAACGTGTCATCTGAGGCGAACTCCGCGCCGGTGAGATGCAGCGTCGTTCCGGCGACTGTCTGTGTCTGATCAAGCGTGATGCGGAAGTCATCCGGTGCGCTCGGCTCAATAGATTGTGGCGACTGACGCAACAGGCTGGCAGCAGCGGTTGCTCCGAGAATCAGGACAAGAACCAGCGCGATAACAACAAAAGGTCGCATGATGACGCGGGGGTGGTAAGCCACTCCCAGTGTCTGCGTACATATTCTCGCTCCCGTCATTGCGAGCGGACATTCGATGCTGTACTTGCATCATACGCCCCCCGCGTGCCCGTCAAGGACAATATTTCTTGGCAACTTCGCGAATTGTTGCTCCGCACATTGCTTCAGGGTCTTCGGAGAACCATCACCCTGCGTGCACCGCGGCAGCCTTGTGGTACAAGCAAACATGCGCGTGAATACGGTGATTCTGGGAGTGGGCTTCAGCTAAGGGGAGTGTGTCGATGACGGTTTCGCTGTGGCAGGACTCGGCGGCCTGGCCGGGGGAGATCGAGCATGAGCAGGTCGTTGCCGATGTCGCGGTGATCGGCGGTGGGATCGTCGGGGCGACGTTGGCGACGCTGCTGGTGCAGGCGGGCAAGCAGGTGGTTGTGCTGGAGTCCGGTGCGGTGGCTGGCGGGGCGTCGGGGCGCAACGCTGGGCACTGCATCGCCGGACTGCGCAATAACTATCACACGGCAGTGGAGCGGCACGGGCGCGAGGGCGCGAAGGCGCTGCGCGAGCTGCTGCTCGAAAACCGGACGATGGTGCGCGGCTTCTGCGATGCGTTGAAGGTGCCGTATGAGGCGAACGGCTCGCAGTACCTCGGCATCGACGAAGCCGAGCGCGACAGCATGCGTGCCTCGGCGCGGGCGATGGAGGCGGACGGGCTGGAGGTGCACTTCTCCGAGGAAGATCCCTACGGGCGCGGGTTCTTCGGGCGGCTCTACCAGCCGGGCGACATGGCACTGCAGCCGTGGCTGCTCGTCACGCGGCTGATGGCGGCCTCCGGCGCGCGGGTGATCGACAACTGCGAGGTGCGAGCGATTGAGCAGCGCGGCGATACCGTGATCCTGCGCGGCAAGCGCGCGACGGTCGAGTGCGGCACGGCGATCATGGCGACGAACGCCTGGTCGCGTATCCTGCACCACTACTTCGCCGACAAGATCTACCCGACGCGGGCGCAGATGTTCGCGACCGAACCGACCGCCGATGGCACGCGGCTGATCGACATGCCGACCGGCACCGAGGACGGCTTCGAGTACTTTCGGCAGCTACCCGATGGCCGCTTCCTGATCGGTGGCTACCGCGACCGCTTCGCCCATGAGGAGGTCGGCTACGGCGACGAGACGACACCGCAGCTACAGTCCGGGATGCACGGCTGGGTAGCAGAGCGCTTCCCTGAGCTGGCGGATCTGAAGGTGACACATCGCTGGGCTGGGACGATGGGCTTTACGCCGGACAGCACGCCGCTGATCGGGCGGCTGCCGGACATGCGCAACGTCGCGTTCGTGGCGGGCTTCACCGGCGGAGGCATGAGCTACGGGCCGCTCTGCGCGCGCATCTGCGTCGAGCACCTGCTGGAGGGTCGACCGCTGGGCATGTTCGACGCGGCGCGATTTGACTAACGCGGGGCGTCAAGCATGAAGGGTCGCGGGGTTGGGTGCGATAGCCGGACCCGCCGCCTGTCATCTTGAGGTCGCAACCGAAAGATCTCCCCTATGTTGGACCGAGTCGAACGGGTGGGAGATCTCTCACTGCCGGGTGCCCTCCGGGCGGCAGATGACAGGACAAGGGGTTGGCTGTCGGCCCGGACTACTCGCCATTGCTGGCATTGCCGACCCGCTGGACTGGTAACCTCCATGTTCCCCTGTCATCTTGAGGTCGCAACCGAAAGATCTCCCACCCGTTTGACTCAGTCCAACGCAGGGGAGATCTCTCACTGCCGGGTGCCCCCTGGGCGGCAGATGACAGGACACAGTGTTGGCTGCCGACCTGAACGATCGAACTATCCGACGTTGGCGACCCACTCACGATTACGGGCGTCGAGCGGTGGCTGTCCAACTGACGCCTCACCCTGGCCGGAGTTCTCATGCAGCGCCTAGCCGCGATCCAGCGCCTCCAGCACGGGCGCGAACTGCTCGACGCCGGCGAGGTTGAGCGGCTCGGTGTAGACCTGCACGTGCGAGACGCCGAGATCGGCGTAGCGGCGCAGCTCGTCGGCGATCTGCTCCGGCTCGCCGGAGAGCGGCGGTGCGCCGGTCGGATTGACGGAGGACGCACCCTCGGCAGCGCCGGAGAAGTCGACGAAGATCGTCGCCGAGCGCGCCAGTGTGGCCGGATCGCGCCCGACTGCCTCGCAGGCGGCATCCACGCGCTCCATCAGCGGTCCCATGCCGTCGGGTGAGTTGCCGGTCTTCGTGAAATAGACGTTCCAGATGTCAGCGTAGCGCGCAGTCAGGTCAAGCATGCGCTCGCCGGTCGTGCCCATCATGATCGGCAGGCCATCGCGGCGCGGGCCGCGCGGGACAATCGCGCAATCGCGCGCCTGGTAGTACGTGCCGTCGAAGTCGATCTCGCCGTTGTGCAGCAGGCCGTGGATGATCTGCAGCGCCTCCGCGAAGCGCGACACGCGGTGATCGAACGGGAAGCCGAAGGCGCGATACTCCGGCTCGTGCCAGCCAGCACCGAGTCCGAGGATGACGCGTCCGCCGCTGATTTCGTCGATCGTGTCGGCCATCTTGGCGGTCAGCGCCGGGTTGCGGAACGACGTGCAGGTGACGAGAGTGCCGATCTCCACCTTGCTGGTCACTGCTGCCAGCGCCGAGAGCATCGAGAATGACTCCCAGACACCCTCCGGCTCGCGATCGGGCAGGCGGAAGAGCAGGTGATCCTGCACCCAGACCGAGTCGAAGCCGACCGCCTCGGCTCGCAGGGCGACGTCGGCGATCTCCCTCCACGATGCGGTGACGCCAGTCGCGCCATCCGCCGAATCCGGCAGGCCGAA
Source organism: Thermomicrobiales bacterium (assembly GCA_023954495.1). Taxonomy (NCBI): domain Bacteria; kingdom Pseudomonadati; phylum Thermomicrobiota; class Thermomicrobia; order Thermomicrobiales; species Thermomicrobiales bacterium. The sequence goes on from JAMLIA010000125.1 coordinate 5,086, forward strand.
CCCGACCTTCAGTGGTCGCTTGCCCTCGTTCGTCACAGATCCTCCTCCATCAGTCATCAATCGTGGCACACATCGTCGCACGAAATCCTCTGGAAGTTTGCGCGAGCGCAAGGACGGCGGCAGTGATTATGCGGATACTGAGAGCGTTAGAGCGAGAGATGGTTGACAGAGGACGACGACCATGAAGATGAACCATCAAGCCGACGAGTTTGATTCGCGCCTCGTGACCGAGACGTGTGTTGTCGAGTATTACCTGACCCACCCTGCTGCGACGCAGTGGGTGGCTGTCGGGCTCGCTCGTGAGAATATCGACGCGAAGCGCACAGATGGCGGACGTCGCCTCGTCACCGGCTGTGGCCCGACCGAGAGCTCGGCCATACAGGCGATGCTCGGGCGTTGCCAGCACGCACACTGAACCGCGCTAGCCGGTGATACCCTCGTCG
>JAMLIA010000126.1 GCA_023954495.1 Thermomicrobiales bacterium
GTCGTGCCGAAGACGCCGACGACTTCGACGCCGAAGTCCCACAGTGAGGCGGCGATCGGCAGGTAGGCGACAACGCGGGTCGGCTGGGTGTCGCGCGAGATCGTCTCACCGCGGTCGTCGACGAAGGTCCAGCCGCCGGTGCTACCGGATTCTTCGGGCGTGCCCTCTTCGGCCACGGTTGGAGAGGCTTCGTTCGTTGCGGTTGGCGATGTGTCCGCGCTGGATGTCGGCGCAGTCGTCGCCGTTGGTGCTGTAGACGTGTCATCGTCATCATCACCGCAGGCGACACCGGCTACGATGAGCGCCAGCCCTGGCACAGCGGCCAGCAGTGTGCGCCGCGAGAACGTGTGGACGGATGAGCGCGGTTGCTCGTCGGATGAAACCAACGGGCCTCTCCTTACGTTGTGGCCTGATCGCACCGTGAGCGCGGCGTGCGAATCTATCTGTGCAACCAGACAGCGGAATCGTCACCAATATCCGAGAAATATTGTCGGGATTATCCTACGCAGGCGCGGGTACGTGCGTCAACCAACGACGCTTGCGACTGAGATTCTCGGCGCTTCCGATTCACCCGGCACGCCTGCGGCCAGGGTTGTCTGAAACTCGGGGGGGTAATATATGGTCTATTACGATATATACGATCGCGCAATGCAAGACTTGTCTGCGCATGTCGTTAACAGGAGAGGCCACCCAAATGCGTCGGGCATCGATCGCGCCGTTCCGTCGTCGTATTCGCTCGTATCTCGTTGGCATGATCGCGCTGCTCGTCTGTGTCGTGCCTTCCGGGCTGTCGGCGCGCGCAGCGCAGGACATGGCTCCGCAAGCGGTGTTGACAATCTCACCGTCGCATGGCGGGTGTGGCGTCCCGGTTGACTTCGAAGGTAGCGAGTTCTTCCCGAACAGCACGGTTGTGTTGCAACCGTTGTGGTCAGCCAGCGCTCGACCGTACGTTGGTGCGGCGACGTATGAAGTCACTACTGATGGAGACGGTCGCTTCAGTGCCCAAATAGATCCATGCCCGGAGGGGATGATTGGCGGTGTCACCTGGTCTGCCGAACCACCAGGGCGTCCATATTTCGAGGATGGTGCCTTCGCGATTGCGACTTACACTCTCTTCGACATCAATTCGTCTCAATTCTTCCCCGAGACTGGGTACACAGTGTCTGGAGAGTTCCTCTTTACATGGCAGCAGGCGGGCGGCTTGTCGGTCTTCGGCTACCCCCTGACCGACGCTCACATGGAGCAGAACCCTGACACTGGCGAGGACGTACTCGTCCAGTACTTCGAGCGCCAGCGCTTTGAGCTGCACCCGGAATTCGCTGGTACGCCGTATCTCGTACTGCTCGGTCGCCTTGGCGATGAGCTGTTACAGGCGCAGGGCCGCGACTGGCAGTCGGAGCCGGGCGCTGATCCGGGTGATCCGCACTACTTCCCTGAGACCGGGCACGCCATCGCGCCGGAATTCTGGCAGTACTGGTCGCAATACGGGCTGGACTTCGGCGACCAACCTGCCTATTCGATTTATAGCTTCCGCGAGTCGCTGGCGCTCTTCGGCTATCCGCTGACCGAGCCAGCAGTCGAGACGAACGCCGACGGGGATACTGTCCTGACCCAGTACTTCGAACGTGCCGTGTTTGAGTTCCATCCGGAGAATCCGCAGCAGTGGCAGGTGCTGCTGCGTCGCACAGGTGCCGAGGTGCTGGCCGCACAATGAGTTCGGCTGTCGGTCCCTCCTTAGGGACAACCCGAGGCATGTCCTACGAACTGAGAGACGGCGTCGTTATCGCGCTGAGGTCTTCTTCGCCTGCCCCTATTCCCCCTCCTCAAAGAACAGCGCATCGACGAAGGCTTCGTGGTTGAACTCGGCGAAGTCGGTGACTTTCTCGCCGGTGCCGACGTAGGAGATCGGCGTGCCCAACTCGCGTGAGATAGCGAAGGCGATGCCGCCGCGGGCGGTGCCGTCGAGCTTGGCGATGGCGATGTCGGTGACGTCGGTCGCTTCGGCGAACTTCTGTGCCTGGACGAGGCCGTTCTGGCCAGTCGTCGCGTCGATGACGAGCAGGACTTCCTGCGGGGCGTTCGGCACGTAGCGCTGCATGACCTTGCGGATCTTGGTCAGCTCGGCCATCAGGTCGTGCTTGGTGTGCAGCCGACCGGCGGTGTCGACGATGAGGATGTCGGCGTTGCGGTTGTGTGCCGCCTGCATGCCGTCGAAGACGACCGCGCCCGGATCGGCACCTGGTCCGTGGGCGACGATCGGCACGCCGATGCGCTCGCCCCAGACCTTCAGCTGGTCGATCGCTGCCGCGCGGAACGTGTCACCGGCGACGAGCATGACGGTGCGGCCGCGGGACTTATGAAAATTGGCCAGCTTGGCGATGGTCGTCGTCTTGCCGGTGCCGTTGACGCCGACGACGAGGATGACGAACGGCACGCCGCGCTGGAAGATCTTGACCTTGCGGTTCTTGGTTGCGTTCTCCAGCAGCTTGACCATCTCGTCGCGGAGGAATGATCGGGCGATGGCCGGGTCGGTGATGTGCTCGCGGCGGATGTCCTCGCGCAACGCCTCGACGACATCCATCGTCGTATCGACGCCGAGGTCGGCCTGGATGAGCAGTGCTTCCAGATCCTCGAACAGCTCCTCATCAATGGCGCTGCGGTCGAAGAGGGCGGTGATGTCGGCGAAGATGCCACGCCGCGTCTTCTTCAGCCCCTCTTCGAGCTCCGGCTGAACCTCGGTACGACGTTGAAAGATGCGCCTGAGAATCACGATTGCTCCTTGGTGTGTGACGAGGTTGTGCAGATGGAATCAGTGAAATGCCGCGCCGGTTGAGGGCGCGGCGCACGTCGCAAGTATACGCCGCTGCCGGTGCGGCTATCATCAGGGGCGGTGGAGGGTAACCGATGATCTGGCCCTTTGGTCGCCGAAAACGCAAGATCCGCGACGCCCGGCGGCAGTATCGCGACGCGGCAGCCGAGCTGCGGCAGGCATCGAAGCGCTGGAACCTGCTCGGTCGCCGGAGCAGGGCGATTCGGCGCGCGAGCCGCCGCTACGAGGAAGCGCAGGGACGCTTGCGCAAGCTCGGCGTGATCGAGGAGCGCGGCGTCTACCCGCGCAACTGGGATTCGCTGCGCCGGAATGTCTACGCGCGGGATCGGCATCGTTGCGCGCGCTGTGGGCGCAAGGGCGGTCGGCGCGTGGCGCTGCACGCCCACCACATCGTCCCGCTGTCGCAGGGTGGCACCAACTCAATCGACAACCTCATCACCGTCTGCGGTGCCTGCCACCGGCAGATCCACGCCGGCGCGCCCTGGTAGGCCAGCCTCGGACCCTGTCCGCAGGGACAGACATATTCCCCGCCACTCGCCCACGTCGCGCTGTCCGGAAGATTCGCGACAGCGATGACGCACATCGATACTCTCGTTTGCGTGCTCACGATGGTGTGGGCATGATGACGGATTTCGATGTGGAAGGACACTTCATGGTCATCAGCGAGCGCCGCCGCTCGAACGAGGTCGTTGGCGATCTCATGCTCCGCGCCCTGCGGACCCGCATTCGTGGCAATGTCATTCTCTCCGACGATCCGCAGTACGAGGCAGAACGCGAAGTCTTCAACGCAGCCGTAACGAAGCGTCCGGCGATCATCGTGCAGGTCGCTGACGCGAAGGATGTTGCGACCGCACTGGCCTTCGCCCGCATGCACGACATGCCGGTTGCCGTCCGCGGTGGCGGCCACTCGACGCCCGGCTATGGTCTGGTTGACGACGGGCTGGTCATCGACCTGGCGCTGCGCAAGGACGTCGAGGTTGACGTCGAGCGGCGCGTCGCCCGTGTCGGCACCGGCTTGCGGGCCGGCGAATACGTCGCCGCGACCGAGAAGTACGGACTCGTTTCGCCGGTCGGCGATGCCTCGCACACCGGTCTGGCCGGACTGACGCTGGGCGGTGGCTACGGCTGGCTGACCGGCTCGAGCGGTCTGGTGATCGATAATCTGCTGGCGGTCGAGCTGGTAACTGCCGATGGCCAGATCCTCCGCGCCAGTGAGGACGAGCACACCGACCTGTTCTGGGCGCTGCGTGGCGGCAGTGGCAATTTCGGCGTCGCGACGACATTCGAGTTCAAGCTGCAGCCGCTGACGCAGGTGCTCGGCGGTCTGCTGGTCTTCCCGTTTGCTCGTGCCAGCGAAGTGCTGCGCGCCTATCGCGATCTTACAACGTCCGCGCCGGATGAACTGACGGCCTACGCCGTGCTGGCGACGCTGCCGGATGGGCAGTCGATTGCGGCCGTCATGCTGTGCTACTCCGGTGATGTCGCCGAGGGTGAGCAGGTCATCGCGCCGCTGCGGGCGCTCGGTCCGGTCGCTGACATGGTGCAGCCGATGCCGTATTCAGGCATGACGGCGCTGACCGAAGAGATGGCTCCGATGGGTTTTGCCCGCGAGGATGTCTGGATGAACGTGCGTGGCCTGAGCGACGTGACGCTCGACACGCTGATCGAGTTGGCCGCGCCGGAGCGGTCGCACGGCAGCACGATCATCATCAAGCAACTGAACGGCGCTGCCGCGCGCGTTGCGCCGGACGCAACCGCGTTCCCGCACCGCAACCTGCCCTACAGCATCCTGCCGCTGGCGATGTGGCCGACGCAGGTCGATGGCTCGCAGCTGATCGCCTGGGTCAACGAGGTCGAGGATGCGATGGCCCCGATCACCGGTGGTGTCTACGTCAACGGCGCGCACAGCCATCCATCGGCGATGGTCTACGGCGAGAACTACGCCCGCTTGTCCCGGATCAAGGCCATCTACGACCCGGAGAACCTGTTCCACTCAAACGAGAACATCATTCCAGCACAGTAGCGTTCGCTGCGGCCACCGATGCGTATGTGTTGGTGGTCGCTTCTTCTAACAGGAGTCCCTTGTGAACAGCATTCAGCCCGGCCCCTATGAGTCACTTGGCGATGGGTTCGTGACGTTTGATGATGTCGCCGCAATTGTTCGCAGCGACGTACCGACGATGACCGAAGCCGACCTTGCCGCGATTCTGTGTGCGATCATGCGCGAAGGCGACCTGCCAGTAACGCGCATCGTCGAGACGATTGTGCGCGACGAACTGGCGCGCCGTCGTGCGATGTTCCCGGCATCGGTGCCACTCTCGGTGCTGTAACGCACCCATCCTCTCTTCCCACCCGCTGCGGAACTCGGCTGCCATGAGCGCCGGTTCTCGGCGGGTGTTGTCGTTCACCTCGGCTATACTGCGCGCATCTTCTGCATCTGGACGAGGGGGATTGTGCGGTGGGCGAGGCCGAAGCGGGTACGCGCGCGTGGCTGGGGATGAAGGAGCTGCCGGAAGAGGAGCGTCCGCGCGAGAAGTTGCGTCTGCGCGGGCCGGGGGCGCTGTCCAATGCCGAGCTCGTCGCCATCTTGCTGAACACCGGCACGAAGGACGAGCCGGTC
>JAMLIA010000127.1 GCA_023954495.1 Thermomicrobiales bacterium
TTGGCGCTGATCGTCGACATGCTGGTCGACCCGGGCGACATCATCCTCAGCGAGCAGCCGACGTGGTCGGGGGCGGTGCGGAACTTCACGGTCGCACAGGCCGACATCCGCCCGATCCCGATCACCGACGAAGGCACCGATGTCGACACACTGCGCCGCGAGCTGGAAGACATTCGTGCCGCAGGCAAGCGTGCCAAGCTGCTGTACACGATCCCGAATTTCCAGAATCCAACCGGCGTCACCACGACGCTGGAACGGCGCAGGGAGATCGTCGCGCTTTGCCGCGAGCACGGCGTTGCCATTGTCGAGGACGATGCCTACTTCGATCTGCGCTATTCCGGCAACCGTGTGCCGACGCTGTACTCGCTGGCCGGCGATGGTTCGGTGATGTACCTGGGCACGTTCTCGAAGATCATGGCCGCCGGGGTTCGCCTCGGCTGGGTCGTTGCCGATGCGGGCGTGATCCAGCGCCTTGCCGGCATGAAGCTTGAAGGCGGCACGAGTCCTTTCGCCGGCTATGTGGCGGCCGAGTTCTGTGCCAACGGCACGCTGCAGGAACACATCACCGAGCTGAAGAACCTGTATCGCGGCCGACGCGACATCATGCTGGACGCGCTCGGGCGAACGATGCCGGAAGGCACCACCTGGACGACGCCCGAAGGCGGATTCTTCGTCTGGCTCACGTTGCCGGATGGCATCACCGTCGGCGAGATTCAGGCTGCCGCATCCGCACAGAACGTAGAGTTTCTGCCGGGCCCCGCCTGCCATTTCCACGGAGCGGGAGCAAACACACTGCGGCTCGCCTACTCGTTTGCCGACGACGAGCAGATCGAACAGGGCATCAACATCCTCGGGAAACTCGTGAGCGAAGCGGTGGCGAAGTAGCGTTTGTCGCTCAGCGGGCCGCGTTGAAGTGACGCGGCCCGCTGCCGCTCGGATCAGCCGTGCACCGGCTCCGGCTGGCACACCGGACAGCGGTAGGTGCCGCGACCGCTGACTCGCTCCTTGATGATTGGCGTTCCACAGTTCAGGCACTCGACGCCCTTGCGTCCGTGCGCAAACGGGAACTCGCCCCGCTCCAGGACTGCTTTGCCGTTCAGGATGTGAGCACCGCCAATGGGCATGGCGATAGCCAGGATCGCACCAATCGCGTCGTACAGGCGATCGATCTCCTCGGGCGCGAGATCACGGGCCAGGCGCTCGGGATGAAGCCGCGCGCGATGCAGCGCTTCATCAACGTAGATGTTGCCGAGTCCTGCCACAAACGTCTGGTCCAGCAACAACGGCTTCAGCCGCGCTTGCGATCGCCTGGCGATGGCTGTCCGGAACCACTCGCGGGTAAATGCGTCTGACACGGCGTCCGGCCCGAGCCGCAAGCGCGTCATGTAGTCCTCAAGCTCATCTGCCGGCATCAGCTGGACGCGCGCAAAGTGTCGAATGTCGGTCAGGTAGAGTTGCGAGCCACTCGCGAAATCCAGAATCAGATGCGTTGACTTGTGCGGCAGCTCAGCACCATAGGCCGGAACAGGATGCCCGGCGTTGAAGCCCGGAATCGACGGACCTCGTGCGACGATCTGCCCGCTCAACTTCAGATGGACGACCATCGCGATATCACCCACGATAATCGGCAGGTACTTCCCGTGGCGGTCGACCCTGTCGAACGAACGCCCGGCTATCTGATCGAGTCCAGGACCATCGGCAGCAACGATCAACTTCGGCAGGCGTAGATCGATGCCGACAATCGGGTCATGCAGAAGCTGCTCCGCGATTCCGCGCCGAGCTACATCGACTTCGGGGAGTTCGGGCACGTCATTCTCCAGGCGGTTGGTACGAATCGATTCGGTCGTCGCGCTGCTCCGGTGCTGGTGGTGGCTCGGACGGATCAGCAGGTACGCGAGGATGCCTGTGTTCGGCATCGCCGAGGAACTGCGTGAGCACATTGCGCCAGTTTGAGCCATGTGGTGGCGGCGCGACGGGTACCGAAGGCGCGAGGATAGTGCGCGCCCGACGAACACGCAATGCGTCCTCGATGATCACCTGTATCGCCGCAGCAAACGGTATCGCAAGCAACGCGCCCAATGGCCCCATAAACTGACCACCTGCCAGCACGGCAAGAAAGACCGTTAAGGGCGATAGCCCAATAGCTCCGCGCATGATGCGCGGTACCAGAATGCTATTCTCTGTGAACTGCAACAGCACGATGAAGACTGCAACGATGATCGCCTTCTGCCACGAATCGAGCATCGCAATGGCAAACGCGGGGATGCCGCCGATCCATGGGCCGATCACCGGCACCATTTCGGTGATACCTGCAAACAGCGCCAACAGCAACCAGAAGCGCAGCCCCATCAGACCGTAGCCAATGCCGGAAGCGAAACCGATGATGACACAGAGCGTCAGTTGCCCTCGCAACCAATCGCCAACCTTGGCTTCGACGTCGTACCAGACGGTGTTGACCCGATCGCGTGTCTCTTCGCGCATGTTCTGGAGCAACAGCCGCTTGACGAGATGTTTCTCCATTAAGTAGTAGAAGCCGATGACAAACGTCGCCACCAGCCCGAAGATCACCGCGCCAATGCCGGTTACCAGGCCGATCGCCGTCCCGCCGGTCGGCGGTGGTGGGTTGTCGAGTCGGAACTTCAGTTGCGTCAGGAACCGATAGCCGGTTCGCGCCAGGAAGCGATTGTCGCTGGTGCGCCATTCATCTGCCAGATTCTGGATCAGGTTCGGTGCTTCCTGCGAGAACGAGCGGGCCTCAGCCGTGATGAGAGGCACGAAGATAAACCCAAGCAGAACGAGCGCGAGCAGGATCACGACGTAGACCGTGAGGATCCCGGCGGCACGCGGCATGCCGCGCGCCTCAAGCTTCAGGACCGGGCGTTCAATGACGGTGGCGAAGAGCACTGCAAACAGCAGCAGGAATACGATTGTCTGAATCTGAACGACGAGATAGAAGATGAGCAGGACGATCAGAAGCGACGCCGGCGTCAACGACGGTCGTGAACCTGCATCACCTTGTGGCCCACCACCGGAGCCAGCACCGTTCACCAACGCTTTATCCTCGCCGGTCGGCATGATCAGGTCGATGTCGGGGATTCCGGAACGCTAATCGGGTCGCCTGTCAGATACTGACAGTACCTTCCGGCAATCGCGACCAGTCAACTTCCCAGTATCGCTCGTCATATGGATCGACACGTGTCGGGGTTACCTGCGAGTTCCAGACCGTTGGGAACGCGTAGGCGGTCACGCCATCAATCGAAAACGAGCGCGTTGTACCCCCCGGACGAGACACAGGAAAGATCTCGCGCGGCGGTCGTGAAATCACCTCACACTGAAACCAGCCATGCTCCGGGCAATGCCCGGCGTGAAGCTCCCACGGCAGGTCAGCAGTGACCGCGCCGAGCGGAATGATCTGAGTGTTCGTCAGGTTGCCCTGACAGATCGGGCAACGCAGCGGCGTTTGCCGTCTCGACGCCATGCTCGTCCAGCTCCTCACGGTGCTCTTGACTGATCGGACTGACGCCGAAAGGTGTCACATTTCGTACCTGGCGGCGCGCCCGTTATCCTACCATAGGCGTCCGTCGCTCCCGATACTGTTGCTCAGATTTCCTGCCGCTCGTACAATCCGGTAGTGGGGGACTGACGACCCGGGCTGTCGATCATGCCCGGAGACACCAGAACTGAGAGGGATGCAGTTGGCGAACTCCGATGTGATCGCAAGCCTTATTGACACGTATCGAAATCTCAATATGAAAATCCGACCGCTCGACTCTACGTCCGGCAACGCCGCCAGCGTGGTGGAGGCGATTACCGCGCTGCGAGAATCCGAGATCCGCTCGTCACAGATGATCAAGCTGATGGCGCTCGGAGACGGATCTGGCGAAGCCGCGATCCCTGCTCCACCGCCATCAGCGAATCCGAGCAACGTGCGGGTTCTGCTGTCAGAGTTCGGGACGGCGCGTGAGGCTATCCTCGCGACAGTCCGCGAAATGTCGGACGAAGATATTAACGCAGCCCGACCGGGATTTTCCGCTGCCGGGTCAATTGGTGATGTACTGACTCAGATCGCCGAGCGGGATAAGAAGCTCCTCGCATCGGTGATGTAAATTGGCCCGCATTGTGATGTTCCGCGCGCAGAAGATTTATTGCGCGCGGAGTTGCGGGCCGTGCTGAGATTCACAGGTTGGTGGGGGATCCAGAGGTGACAGAGGCAAAAGCACGCCTTCAGCTCTCTCGGCTTGCGGCCGTGCTGGCGATATTGGCGCTCGTCCTGATTGTCGTGTCGGGCATTCACCAGACCAGCATTGATGCGGCCTGCCTTGCCTGGGGTGATTGCTCAGGCTGGAGCTATCTGACCCGATCTGCCGGGCCTGTTGGCGCATTGCACCTGGGAGTTTCAGCGCTCATCGCTTTCATCACCATCGGCCTCGTGGCAGTCAGTCGCGTGTTGCGAACCGACGCACGCGTGCACACGATCTCGTCGATCGCGATCGCATTGATCGCCGTACAGATCGGTGCGCTCTTTGTTCCGGCAAACGGAACGGCAGCCATCTGGGCCGCGACCGTGCATCTCGGCGCGACCGCATTGCTGCTGGCTTGCGCGCTGGCACTCGTCCAACCAATGGTCCCGGCCGCCGGTCTGACCCGCCTGCAATCTGCAACTGCCGGGACGTGGTTCCGGCCACTACTGCTGGGAACAATCGGCGCTGTCTTCGCGGTTCTCGTATCTGGCGCGTACCTTGCTGCAACGAGCGGCTCACCCGCCTGTGATGGCTGGCCGGTCTGCGGCATCTCCATGTCGGAACCGCTGACGGGTCAGATCTCCGGGCAGGTCGCCCATCAGGTACTCGTTGGCAGCGCGCTCGTGCTGCTGGCGCTAATGCTCGTGACCGGCCTGCGCCATCGCATCGCTACTCCATTGCTCACCGCGCTCGCTGCCGTGTTCGGTGCCGAAGTTGCGATCGGCGCGTTGAGCGCGTCGGGTGTCGCAGCTTCATCCGTCGAGACCCTGCACTTTGCAGTCGCCGGGATTTCGTGGGCGCTGCTCGTTCGGGTAGCCCTGCTCACGGCGCCCAGCATTGTCCACACGGAAGCGACGGATCACACGACGCGGGAAGTATTGCGCGACTACTTCCGGGTGACGAAGCCAGGCATCATGCTACTGCTGCTGATCACGACGCTCGGAGCCATGCTTGTCGCCGGTTCGGGCTGGCC
>JAMLIA010000128.1 GCA_023954495.1 Thermomicrobiales bacterium
CTCCCGGACGCACTCTCCCGCGTTGGAAGTTGCACCGATCCGCGCTGATAGGTCATAGTTGTACAGTGCGCGGCTGATTCAGATGTCATCAGCACTCTCGCCGGGTGACTCGGCGTGCAATTGTCCATTGGCAACGAGCGTTCGAGTCAGCGCGGCGAGCCTGAGATCGGGTAGGGGTTTGCATGGTATCCAGCACAACCGGGCCGGGGAGTGCCGGCCTGTCGTCCGGAGCGACGGATAATGGTCGTGACACCGGCCATCTGACGTTCGCGTTGAACGGCGACGCACGAACCGCGCGTCAACAGTGGCTGCGTGACGGCCTTGTTGCCGAGATGGAGCGTCGCGGGCATGTCCGACTGGACGCCCCGAATGATGACGTCCGTCTCATCCTGAACTTCACCGATTACAACGCACCCAAATCATTCCGCCGCAAGGCGCAGGGGACCTTTGTCACCAGCGTGATGGAAACCAACGAAGAGCCGGAAGACCTGTTCCGCGCCTTTTACCCGGTCCTCCTCTATTCGCTCTCCAACCTCGGCATCATTCTGGTCGTGCAGGGCGACAACGTCGACGCCCACTTCATGACGATGGAGCAGGGACACTACGTTGTCTCGTGGGATCCGTCTCGCGCTGAATCGGACTTCTTTGCCGCGATCTATGCGCGCCTGGCGCCGCTCGCGACCTCGCAGCTCGTTATCAACAACGACTACGTGCCTGACCTGCCCGAAGAGCTGTGGGATGGCGACGAGATTACCCGCCAGATCACCTGGGCTGGCGAACAGCTCGGCAAGCTCAATCTGCTGCCTGCCCCATGGCCAATTCAGGATCTGCTGACGGAGCGCGACCTGAAGCACGTCATGCGGCTGTTCGGTATTGGCGGATTGTCCTACGGCAACCTCTCGGCCCGGCGTGACGCCGAGACCTTCTGGATGAGCGCTAGTGGCGTCGACAAGTCGAAGCTCGCCGAGGTCGGTCGCGACATCCTGCTCGTCACCGACTACGTGCCGGAACGCAACGCGATGATCCTGAGCGTTTCGCCAAAGGTGCAGCCGCGACGTGTGTCGGTCGATGCGATCGAGCACTTCATGATCTATCGCGAGCACTCGGAGGTCGGCGCAATTGTCCACGTCCACGCCTGGATGGATCACATCACGTCGACTGAAGTGAACTATCCGTGCGGCACGCGTGAGCTGGCGGTGGCTGTCTCCGACCTCGTGCGCAACTCACCCGATCCGTCGCGCGCAGTGGTGGGCCTGAAGAACCACGGTCTGACGATTACTGGCCACTCGCTGCCGGAGATCTTCGAGCGCATCGACGGGAAGATCCTCGCCCAGGTGCCGATGAGCTAAACCGACGCAGGCGCGTCAGAAGGAGCAACAGCGCTTGGCAAAGCCTCGGATCACGGTCGGCATGCACATGCCGCCGAAGCCTCCGGTCGTCACTATGCGCGCGCTGGTCTACGCCTCGCGGCTGATGCGGCTCGAATCGTTCACCATCTGGGATCACGTTCAAGACCTGTTCCCGGCCTCACTCTGGGATAAGCAGTTCACCTGGCTCGCCGGGATGAGCAAGACCCCGCACGATCTGCTCGATTATCAGACGACGCTCGGGTACCTGGCCGCACACGCAGGTCGACTCCGTTTGGGCGTCGGTGTCACTGAAGCCATCCGCCGTCATCCGGTCATGATTGCTCAGTCGATGGCGACGTTGGCGCACATCACGCGCCGTCCGCCGATCCTCGGCATCGGCACCGGCGAGCGCGAGAATGTCGTGCCCTATGGCCTCTCGATGGCTAAGTCGGTCAGTCGCCTCGAAGAAGCGCTGCAAATCATCCGCCTGTGCTGGGAATCAACCGGCCCGGTCGATTTCGACGGCCAGTTCTATCAGCTTAAGCAGGCCACGCTCGATCTGCATCCGCCACGCAAGCGCGTGCCCGAAATCTGGATCGCCGCGCACGGCCCCCGCATGCTGGACCTGACCGGTCGCTATGGCGATGGCTGGCTGCCGGTTCTGGTGACTGATCCAGATGATTATGCGTCCCGGCTGGAGGCGATCCGGTCGGCAGCGCGTTCCGTGGGCCGCGATCCAGATGCCATTCGCCCAGCAATGCAAGCCTATGTCGTCGTTGCACCGACCGAGAAGGAAGCGCGCAAGATGCTCGGCGCGCCGCCGATCCGCTACATTGCCGTCCTCGCGCCGGCCGAGATGTGGCGACGCCACGGCGTCCCCCACCCGTTCGGCGACGACTTCAAGGGCTTCTTCGATTTCGTCCCCAGCGAGCACACCCGCGAAGAGCTCGAAGCCGCGATGGCTCAGGTGCCGATCGACGCCCTCGCCGAGGTCCTGCTCTGGGGCACTCCGGCCCAGGTCGCCAAGCGCATCCGCGCCTTCGGTGACGCCGGCCTGCGCCACGCCAACCTGGAGCTGGCCTCAGCCACCATCTCCCCCCGCGCCGCCGCCAACAGCCTCCGCGCCATCTGGCAAATCCGCCGCTTGGTCAACGCGCGGTAACAGCGCCGTCAACTTCGAATTCCCGGATCGGCACCCATTCCCTTGTCATGTCCAGTTGAGTGCGTTGGCAATGTCGAGTTATCAGATCGGCAGCCCATCTTTCCACCTGTCATCTCGAACCTCAGTGAGAGATCTCCCACCCAATCGAGTGAGTTCAACGCAGGGGAGATTTCTCGGCTGCGGCCTCGAAATGACAGGAGCCAGGGTCGGTTGCCGTACCAAGATGCGCAACAGCCTGACGCTGGCGACCCGGAGCAGATCCCTCAAGAACGAGCTGTTCCCTGTGGAGACACGGAATCTTCGGCACGCTTACCCGCCTACCCCTCCAACCGCTTCCCATACTGCTGACCGCTGTAGTCATACAGATAGTCCGTAATCTCCTGCGGCTCGGCGAAGCCGCGCCAGCCGTCGCGAATCTCCGAGAGCTGGATCATGAAGTTCACATCGCCGTTCTGGTAGTGGCCGTAGAGCGACCAGCGCTCTTGGCGCTCCAGCAACGTGAAGTCCGACACCAGCGCGGCGTGCTGCTCAAGGTGATAGAAGGCGTGCTCCAGGTTGTCAACGACGAAGCCGATGTGGTGCCAGCGCGAGGCGGTGCCGTCCGACATCGGGATGTCGTCGCCGATATCGAACAGGAACAGTCCGGTGTGGCCGGTTGATAGCACAGTCAGGTGCGGGTCGTGCCGCATGATCTGCATGCCGAGCACCTCGGAGAAGAAGGCGCAGGCACCGTCGCGATCAGCCAAGGCGATCGCGAGATGGTCGAAGCCGATGTTGCGCCACGGGCCCGGCGACGACTTGATCGGGATGATCGTCGTCGTCAGCGTGACCTGCTCGCCATCGCCATAGCCGCGCACGACCTCCCCCGCGAACATGTCGGGATAGACCTCTACTCCGCCCGGCGCACGCAGAATCAGGCGCTTGCCGCGGCGGATGTCCTCCGGAATGGCGTGGTGGATGCCATCATGAACGATCTCCATCGGATTCAATGCCGCTGTGTAAGTAGTTCCCTCAACATCGAAAACGACCTTCATCCGGTCATTCGTCGAGCCATCGTGCATCGTGCGTCTATCTCCTTCTGAACGGTCGGATTCCTCATCTGCGCAATGTTCGAGGATAACAGTACACCCCGATCTGGTGGATGCGGGTATAGTCCGCTGAATGCGAGGAGGCGATTTGAACGACACCGACACGCAACCGGAACCGTGGGTCGACCACGAGTACGTCGGGGAGCAATTTGACAGTGCCGATCTGTATCAGGTCGAGATGCAGCATTGCCGATTCGTCGAGTGCTCGTTTCGCGGTGCAGACCTCGATGAGGCGACAACCGACGCCTGCTTCTTCGATGGTTGCGAATTCTCCGGCGCGCGGCTGAACGGCTCGTTTCATCGTGGCTCGGCGTTCGTCAACTGCCGCTTCGACCTGGCCAACCTCACCCAGACGCACTTCGAGTCGTGCAAGATGACCGGCTCGGCATTCGATAAGGCCCGCATGTTGAACACGACGCTGGTCGGCGGCGACTGGTCGTTCGTCGTTCTGGTCGGGCAGGATCTGCGCGGTCGAGATCTGCGCGGCATCCGCTTCAGCGATGCCAACCTTGAAGAGTGCAATCTCGAACGGGCCATCTTCCGCGACTGCGACCTCACCAACGTCAGCCTCATTCGCGCCAAGCTCCGTGGCGCTGACTTCCGTGGCGCGAAGCTCGATGGGGTTGATCTGTCATTGCTCAATCTGCGCGGCGCGAAGCTGGATATCTCCCACGCCGTGCAGCTCGCGCGCACTCTCGGCGCGACGGTCGAATTCGACTACTGAGCGCGTAGCGGCAGCCTGGCAGACATCGCATCGTATGCTCTATCCACGAGGGTCGAGGCAGTCCGGGAGATCGTGAAAGACGAGAACGCATGCCGAAGACGCCGCCTGGCGCGACGCATCTGAACCCGATCGAGCGCGAGACAGCCCGCATCTTTCCGGTCAACGCTCACGACGAAGTCCTGCTTTTGCAGGGTCGCGACCCGGCTCGCCCGGATGACCTGTACTGGTTTACCGTCGGCGGCGGCGTCGAGCCGGGCGAGGATCTGCGAGAAGCTGCTCAGCGTGAGCTCGCCGAAGAGACCGGCCTGGTCGTGGCGCAGGATGCGTTCATCGGCCCATATCACGTTGGTCTGCGACCCTACACCTATGACGGTTTGCATTACATCGGTCGAGGTCACTTTTTTGCCGTCGAAATGGACGACGCTCATGTCGTGTTCGACGGTCTCGTGCCGGGAGAGGTCGGCAACGTCCTTGCCTTCGGCTGGTGGTTGCCGACCGCGATGCGCTCGATATTCCTCTCCAACCCGCAGCTACGCGACCTGGCCGAAATGGCGGTCGGACTTGTGCGCCGCGAGCGTGGTCGTCGCGCCGAATCAGCTGGGATAGCCACGCTTGAAGGGACGCCCCACTCATGACGAATCGACTGGCCAACGAGACCAGCCCGTACCTGCTCCAGCACGCCGAGAATCCGGTCGACTGGTATCCGTGGGGCGACGAAGCGCTCGCTCGCGCCCGCGACGAGGACATGCCGATCCTGCTGTCGATCGGCTACTCCGCCTGCCACTGGTGCCATGTCATGGCCCACGAGAGTTTCGAGAACGACGAGATTGCTGCGCTGATG
>JAMLIA010000129.1 GCA_023954495.1 Thermomicrobiales bacterium
GTCCTCCAACCAGCCGGAATGAGCGCCGAGAGGTCGAAATCCGTCCGCCCCGGCATCTCTCGTATCGTCAATTACAGGCCGACTTGCCAGGCATCGTTACGATACGGGTGTCCGTACACCCCTCCTGGCAATCATGCCACGTTCGGCGCAGCATCACCGATATGCGACGATTGTCACCAATATCGGCGACAGTGAGTCTACTGCGCCACCGCAAAGAGAGGACCAACCAACGTGAGTCATCAATCACCCGATGTCGGCGATCCACAGGACGACGGCATGAGCCCGGAAGAGAAGGCCGCCATTGTCGAAGCACTGATTGAGGAAATGCGCACCCTCTTTCACGACTACATCACCGGCGAGGTGGCCTACGACGAGCTGTCGTTCGAGATGTTCGACACGCTCCAGACCGTCCACGCCGTCGCCAACGACTCGCTCATTGTTGAATACGACATGGAAGAGTTCGACATCAACGACATGGTCGAGATCGGCGACGACGTGGTTGTCGAGCCACCGACTGCCGCCAAGCGTCAGAAGGGACGCGGTAAGCATGGGCACTGACCTGGAGCGCAAGACCCGCAACGAGCTGGCTCTGCTCCTCGAGCGCTGCGGCACGTTGGCCGAGGGCGTCCGCTTCCTCGAAGGCGATGACCTCATCGAGCTACTCAACGAGCTTGACTCGATGCGCGCACTCGTCGCCGACTCGTCTACAACACTGCGGGCGGCCATCAGTCGCTAGACAGCACCTGTCCCGTCGGACAGTCGCGACTGTCCAGCATGACGGTGCGACATCATCGCCTCCAGCCTATGATGATGTTCGTCGGCGAGCTTCATGGTTCGCCACCCAGACGATCGTCGTTCGTGGCAGAAGGGAGGTCAGAAGTGGTTCGCGCATCTCTCCTACAACATCGCCTCACGCGGGCGCACAGCACGGCCTCCCCTGTCACGGATCGACGATGGTGATGTCCCGATTTTGAGCGGACATCAACGCCACGCAATTGACCGGCCCGGGTAGCAATGCCCGGGTCGCTTGCGTCTCTGGAAAGGAAATCTCCGCAATGACTACCCGAAGCAGTACCACTCGCACCCAGACGGTTTACGGACCAGTCGTCATGCTGGTCGGTGACCGCGTGACCATCTCCCGACCGGCTCCCTGCAACGCACGCCGACAGGACTGATCTCCCCCGCCATCGCTGGCCACATTCCGGCGACGGTGCGGGGCTGGTCCGGTATAATGCCAGACAGTCAACGTACGTACAGCGCCGGATCGGATGCCCCATGCCCCGCATTATCGCCTTCTTTAATCAGAAGGGCGGCACTGCAAAAACCACGAGTACATTGAACGTCGCCGCTGCTCTTGCCGAGCGCGGCCACCGCGTTCTGGCAATGGATCTGGATCCTCAGGCCAGCCTGACCATGGCGTTCGGCATCGACGTCGCCGCGCTCGACACATCCGTCTATGACCTGTTTCTCGACGACGATATCCCGATCAGCGAGCTGGTCGTACCTTCAACAATCGACAATGTCCTCGTGATCCCGAGCCATCCGGACTTCGCCACCGCCGAGATGGCGCTCATCAACGAGTTGGAACGCGAACGCATGCTCGCGACGCGTCTGGCATCGGCCGATCTCTCAGACTTTGACGTCATTCTGATCGACGCGCCTCCGGCCCTGGGCCTCATCAGCATCAACATACTCGTCGCTGCGACCGACCTCGTCATTCCGATCGAGCCACATCCGCTGTCGCTGCTGGTCCTGCCGCGTCTGTTCGACACGATCGCCCGCGTCAGCCGACTTAATCCGGGCCTGCAAGTCGTCGGCTTTCTCCCAACCAAAGTCCAGCGCACATCGCGCCTGGTCCACGAGATGATCGAAGCGCTCCAGGAACGCTACCCGGATGTGCCGGTTCTCCCGTCCGTGCCGCTGTCGGTCAAGGGTGCTGAATCGGTCGCGGCCCGCACATCAATCCTCGAATACATGCCGCGCTCTCCGCTCTCGACCGCCTACCGTGAGGCAGCCGGCGCACTGCTGGAGAGCTCGCCGATCGGCTCGGCCCATGTCTGAGGCACGCTCGCGCCGCAAACGCTTCTCCGTCGATGCGCTCTTTACCGACACCAGCCCACGCGGCGTTGGTGTCTCCGAACTCGTCGAGGCCAAGCTCATCCGCCTCGATCGCATCGAGCCGGACCCCGACCAGCCGCGTACCGAGTTCGATCCTGAGGCGCTCGAAGAGCTGGCCGGCTCAATCCGCACCGATGGCGTCCTCCAGCCGATCGCCGTCCGCTACGACGCCGAGCGCGACATCTACGTCATCATCCACGGCGAACGCCGCTGGCGCGCAGCCAATCTCGCCGCTATCGAGTCGATCCCGGCCGTCGTCCGCGACATCCCCGAGGATCGCCGCCTCATCCATCAGCTTGTCGAAAACATCTTGCGTGAGGACCTCAACGCGCTCGACCGCGCCGCCGCGCTGCGCGCGCTCAAGGCCCAAATGGATGACGCTCCCTGGGAGAAGGTCGCCGAATCGGTCGGCATCCGTCGCAGCCGCATCTACCAGCTCCTCGGCACTGAAAAGCTCGCCGAGCCAATGCAGGAAGCACTTCGTCGCGGCGTCATCTCCGAGAAGCAATCGCGCGCAGCCCAGCCGCTCCCGCAGGAGGACCAGATGGATCTCGGCCGCCGCCTGCTCGAAGGCGAGCTCAACCCCAGCGCCATCACCGCCTACGCTCGCTCGATCAAGCCACGCCGCCGCACACCGAAACCCGACTATGACCCGATCTTGCGCGAAGCGCGCTCACTCCAGCACATGATCGACACCCTCACAGGCCCCGCCATCGCCGCCTCCGCCCCCGAACGCAAACGCATTCGCAACACCCTCTACGACCTCCAGCAAACCATCGACATGCTCCTCCGCCGCCTCGAAGATTGAACGGACACAAACTCTGTTTTCGCTCACAACCATGATGTAGGGGCGTATTGCATACGCCCGTCCAGATACACGACCGCCCAGCAGGTGCACCCGGACATCGTGGCTGCGGATCGAATGAGTTGCGGTGTCAAACAGGCGTATGCGATACGCCCCTTCATTTCGGCGCCGACGCGGTGCAGGCACGCCTAAACCGCAATTATCTTGGACGGGGGTCGCCCTACGGCGATGATGGAGACAGCAATGTCCTCATCGATACAGATGGAGGCGGGTCGCCTCCCCAAGCCCTTCGCTACTGAATCGTCTGCCCACCATCCGCCACCAGCATCGTGCCGGTCACGAAGCTCGCTTCATCGCTGGCCAGGAACAGCGCGCAGGGCGCCATCTCGTCCGGCTCGGCGATGCGGCGCAACGGGATACCTTCGATTGCGCCCGCCAAAGCCGCTGGATCGTCCACGACATCAGCCGTCAGCCGCGTCCGCACGAAACCTGGCACCAGCGCGTTGACCCGAATCCCCTCCGGCCCGTACGACACCGCCAACGCCCGCACGAGCGAGAGCAACGCGCCCTTCGCCGCCGTGTATGCGTGCGTCGGCCGACCACCGCCAGCACCAATCAGCGCACTGCTCGACGAGGTCACGACGATCGAGCCACCGCGAACCCGCAGGTGCGGTAGCGCCGCCCGGCAGACCGCATAGACGCCCCGCGTGTTCACGTCAAAAGCCAGATCCCACATCTCCGGATCGATCGTCTCGACGGTCCCGCCAACGGTGATCGTCCCCACAGCAGCGTTAGCCATCACAACATCAATCCCGCCGAGCCGATCCGCCGCAGCCTCAACTGCATCGGCCACCGCCGCCACGTCCCCCACATCGCAGCCGATCGCAAACGCCATCGATCCTGGCTGGGATATGTCGCGAGCAAGCGCTTCCGCCGCTTCGGTGTTCACATCAAGAATGGCAATCGCCGCGCCCTCGGCAGCGAACCGCCGCACCACCGCCGCACCAATGCCGGTTGAGCCGCCGGTGATTACGACTCGTTTGCCGTGAAGACGCGTCATGCTCCGGTCCCCTTCATCCGCTGCCCGAACAGATCCCAGATCGTCGCAGCGTAGCGGATACCACGGTGGTAATAGTCGAGCACCATGAATTCGTTCGCCGCATGTCCACGCCACGCCGGTGGGCCAACACCCGTCCCAGCCGCCGGAATGCCCCCGAGCATCCCGCCCAGCCAGACTCCCTGCCGTCCCGACGCGTCGCCGGTCGGCTGCGTCTCCGGCTCAACCCCGTACACCTGGTTGGCTGCATCGACGACGACATCCGCAAACGGATTGTCCAGCGCTGTCCGCGACGGCTCGATCGATCCCATGTCCTCCAGCTCGAAGTCCTCGCAACCGTGATCATCAAGGAATGTCCGCAGCGTTTCCAGAATCGCCTGCGGATCCTGATCTGCTACCAGCCGGAAATCGAGACGGCAGGACGCCTGGCTGGGCAGCACCGTCTTGTGCCCCTCACCCATCCAGCCCGTACTGAAGCCGGCGATATTGCAGGTCGGCGTGAACAGCAGACGCTCGTACGCGTCCACTCCGCTCACCCCATCGATGAACGCATCAACGCCGAGGTCGCGCTGCTGCGCCGCGTCGTCCCAACCGGAGCGCTCGAGCATCCCGCGCTCCAGCTCCGTCACTGGCCGGATCGCATCGTAGAAGCCCGGAAGGTTGATCCGCCCGTCCGGCCCCTTCAGTTGGGACAGCGCCCAGACCAGCCGCCAGGCCGGATTCTGCACCAGCCGCGCTCGCGCCGAGTGCAGATCCTTTTCTGCTCCCCGCGCCCGAATCTCCACGAACAGCAATCCGCTCGACCCGAAGTTGATCCGCGGTCGATTGCTCCCGCCGAATCCGCCATCGAACGACAGCGCCGCGTCGGCCTTCAGCAGCTCCGTATTCGCCTTCACCCAACCGGGCAGGCTCGGGCTACCGCTCTCTTCCTCGCCATCGAACACGAACTTGATGTTGCACGGCAGATCGACGCCGGAATCGCGATAGGCAGCAATCGCTCGCAGGTGGCAGAGCAGGTTACCCTTCGCGTCAGTCGTCCCGCGTCCATACATCACGGAATCGA
>JAMLIA010000130.1 GCA_023954495.1 Thermomicrobiales bacterium
ACGACGTGTCAGTTTGATGCGGCTCGCATTCGTCAGGTACTGGACATCCTGCTGGACAACGGCCCCCGGATCCCAACCGAGCATTTGCTGCATATCGTCGAGCGCCACAGCGGCTCGATCGGCGTCACAAGCGACTCCGACGGCTGCACATTCGTCGTCCGACTGCCGTCCGCCGATCACGAGCGTTCGCGGATCTCCACCGTCTCAACAAGACCATCGTCAAGGCGTGCGCGGCGAATGACGTGGTTGTTCGTGTCGGCGATGAAGAGCGTGCCGTCGGCGATGCTCAGACCGGCCGGCTCAAAGAACCTCGCTGCCTGTCGAACCCCGTCTTGCGAGCCAGCGACGCCATCGCCAAGCCAGGTAGTGCAGTCTCCGGTTGTTGGGTCGATGCGCTTGATCTTGTTGTTGTAGGTGTCAGCCACATAGACCACACCCGTCGCCGGATCGACCGCCACGCCGAGCGGGTGCTGCAATCGCGCTGCCGCGGCTAGCCCATCGACATCGCCGAACTCGAACAAGCCCTCGCCGACCAGTGTGTGTACCAGACCGTCACGGTAGCCGGGGATATCGGACCGGCGGACGGCGCTCGTTTCCGAATCGGTGAAGAGCAACGATCGGCCATCCGGGGCGACTGCGATCCCGCTCGGCTGCGCCAACTGACTGGCCGCCAGCGTGCCGTCGCGCAAGTCTTCGTGACCGGTCCCGACCATGCGGCGAATCTGGTCGTCGCCCAGCCGGTGCGCCCAGAGCTGGTGCGAACCGGCCATCGCGACGTAGAGCACGCCCTCGCTAATCGCGATACCCCACGGCGACCGCAACCCTGTTTCGAGCGCATCCCCGCCGGACACGTAACTGGCCGGAAGTTCGCCAGTGCCGGCGATCGTGACCACCGACTCGGCATCCAGGTCGATGCGGCGAATCGCGTGATTGCCGGTGTCGCTGATGATCAGCTTCTGCCCGTCGCAGGCGATGCCCTGCGGCGCACGGAACGACGCGACATCGACAGCGCCGTCCGCAAATCCAGCCACACCGCTGCCAAATGTCCGCACGATCTGTCCGTCCGGGCGCGCCTCGACAATGCGGTGGTGGTTCGTGTCAGCGACATAGAGATTGCCGGACTGGTCGACGGCGACGTCACCCGGGAACGCGAGCGTTGTCTGCGGCGGCTCAGGCACGCTCGCATGAACCGCTCTGCCGCTGAGCAGACCGGCTGCGCCGAACTCGTCGATCATCTTTTCGATGAGCGGCGCGAGCATATCGGCGGTGACTTCGCCCTCGCTCTTGCCGATTACCTTACCCTCCGGGTCGATGAACATCAGCGTCGGCCAGGCGCGTACGGCGTACGACTGCCAGACGACGAAGGCTCCGTCGTTGACAACCGGATGGCCAAGCTCCAGCCGTTCGATAGCGGCGGCAAGGTGCGCGTCTTCGCGCTCGGCTGGGTACTTCGCCGAGTGAACGCCAACCACAACGAGGTGTTCGGGGAAGCGTGCTTCGAGTTCCCGCAACTGCGGGAGGATATGAATGCAGTTGATTCAGCAATAGGTCCAGAAGTCGAGGATGACGACCTTGCCGCGCAGTCCGGCCATCGTCAGTGGTGCATTGACGTTGGACCAACTGAGGTCGGCCGGAAACTCCGGCGCGCGAACCGTCCCGCGAAATGTCTCAGTCACTTGAATGCTCCTCTCCGGCGGCGTGCAGGCACAAGCCTGTTTGCCGCACGGCTGTGCTCGACACCCATGATAGAATAAGCAGGTTGTGGGTGTACACGACCACATTCCCCAGACGTGTACGGCAAGTGTTCCTCCTCAATCGCGCAGCGCGGAGGTCGCCTCCCCGGTAGTCCGGGCGTGGCAAACACCAGAGAAACCGTGATGCGCTGCGCAGCACAGAGGAATAGACTCTTGACCATTGCGATGGCCCGCGAAACGGGCGCAACTTCCTTTGGCGATCTCGGCATGCGTCCTGAGACGCTCAAGGCACTCACCAACATGGGGATGACCACCCCAACACCAATTCAGTCACAGGCGTTGCAGCCGCTGCTCGACGGGCATGACCTGATCGGCCAGGCACGCACCGGCTCAGGCAAGACCCTTGCGTTCGGCATTCCGGCGGTCAATCTCGTTGACCCACGACGCCGCGACGTGCAGGTGCTGATTCTCGTCCCGACCCGCGAGCTTGCGGTTCAGGTCGGTGGCGTACTCGATCAGGTCGGCAAGACTCGCGGTATCAGCAGCGTGCTGATCTTCGGCGGTCGCGCTGCCGGCCCGCAGATTGCCGCCCTGCGCCGCGGCGCGCCGATTGTCGTCGGCACACCGGGCCGCGTGCTCGACCTGCTCAACCAGAATGCGCTGCGCCTCGATGGCGTACGGATGGTCGTGCTCGATGAGGCCGACGAGATGCTCGATCGCGGCTTCGCGCCGGATGTCGAGCGCATCCTGCGTCGCGCGCCGCGCCAGCGTCAGACGGCCCTCTTCTCGGCGACTGTGCCGGACTGGGTCAGCGAGACGTCACGCACCTATCTGTCGGATCCTGTTCGCGTCACCGTCGATCCGCGACCAGAAGACAGCGCGCCAATTGACCATGTCGCCTACGACGTGCCAGATGGTGACAAGCTGACCGCGCTGCGCGATCTGCTCGATCATCGCGGCGACGGCTCGATCATCGTGTTCGGTCGGACAAAGCACGGCGTCAAGAAGCTCGCGCGCAAGCTGGAGGCGGACGGTTATCCGGTTGGTGCGCTGCAGGGCAATCTGTCACAGAACGCGCGTGACCGGGTGATGGCGGACTTCCGCAGCGGCCGCGTCCAGATCCTGCTGGCGACGAACGTTGCCGCCCGTGGCCTCGACATCACCACCGTCGACCAGGTCATCAACATTGACCTGCCCGAGTCGCCGGAGTTGCTGACCCACCGAGTCGGTCGAACCGGACGGATGGGACGCAAGGGACAGGCGATCACGTTGCTTGGCCCGGAGGACGGCGCGAAGTGGCGGCAGCTCGAACGGGGCATCGGCCGACGCATCACCCGCGAGGCATGGCCGGGCGCTGAGGCGGCGATCGCTGCCGATCCGACTCTGGCGCAGCCGCTCTCAACAACGCCGGCAACACCGCGACGTACGCCGCGACCGGTCGCCCGTCCAGTGGCGCAGACTTCCGGCCCACGTGAGCGCCACACGATTGTCTGCACCTCGTGCGGACGCACGGCGCAGGTGCCGTTCGTGCCGGATCCAGACCGACCAGTGTATTGCTCGGACTGCTACTCGCCGCGTCGCCGCCGCCACTAGGCGTCGGTCGGTTCATCCTCGTTCGCGCCAATGATGACTTCATAGCGTCGTCGATGTCGAATATGACGGTCTCGCAGGAGCCGCACGACATCGACGGCGCGAACCCGCTTCGCGCTCGGGCGTGGGTGGTCGGCAAAGTGCAACGTCACCGGCAGGAAGCGGCCGAGGCGGCCGTCGCGGATCGCATCCGCGAGCTGGTCAAGATCGTTGATACCCGGCACATCCTCAATGGTGAGATCTGCTTCGGCCACGTCCGGCGGATGTTCCAGCCAGATGTAAATCCGGGCTTCGTTGTCACTGGCGGATGCGTCGTTCATTCCGTCTCCCGGCTTCCCGCTGCTTTTCTGTGCGAGGCGCGAATCATGCTACGATAACCTCAGAGAGCGTACCGGATCGCGCCGGTCGTATGAAATGTGGGGATGCGGGCTTGTTTCGCCCCGTAGATAGAGGAGTAGAGTCAGTTCGGTCGTGGGTCAATGTTGACCAATACACGTCGGGCCAGATTCTGGGACGAGAGGATTTTCTAGCGTATGACAGCAGCAGCAGCCGGCCTTGATGGCCTCGTTGTCGCACAAACCCAGCTCAGCTCGGTCAACGGCACCGACGGCATCCTTACCTATCGTGGATACAACATCAACGACCTCGCCGAGAAGGTCCGTTTCGAGGAGATCATCTATCTCCTGTGGTACGGATCACTTCCCACTCGCTCCCAGCTCGACGACCTTACCAGCAAGTCTCGCCAGCACCGCCAGATTTCAGCCGACGTAGCGAACACCATCGCTGCCCTGCCGCGTGGTGGCGCACCGATCGACTCACTCAAGGTTGGCGTCACGGCGCTAGGCATGCAGGATGAGAACCAGGACGACCTCAGCCAGGAAGGGCTTCGCGACAAGGCGCTCGGCCTCGCCGCCGCCATGCCGACGATCCTCGCGTCGTACCAGCGCCTGCGCAACGGCCAGGAGCCGGTCGCGCCGGATCCGGACCTCGACATCGCCGCCAATTTCCTCTACATGGTGCGCGGCGAGAAGCCGAGCCAGACGCAGGCAGACGCGTTCAATCTCTACCTTGTCCTGCTGGCCGAGCACTCGATGAACGCTTCGACCTTCACCTCGCGCTCGACCATCTCATCAAGCTCGGACATCTATTCAGCAGTCACGGCAGCACTCGGCAGCCTGAAGGGCGTCGCCCACGGTGGCGCGAACATGATGGCGATGAACATGCTGCTGGAGATCGGCGACCCGGACAAGATCGAGGCGTATGTCGACGAGTCCCTGCAGATCAAGCGCCGCCTGATGGGCCTCGGCCATCGCATCTACAAGACCCGCGATCCGCGTGTGAACCACCTGATGAAGTGGTCGGAAAAGGTTGCCAACGAAGTCGGCGACACCAAGTGGTATCAGCTCGCACACAACATGGAGGAGCTGACCAACCACCACCCGTACTTCACCGAACGCAAGCTCTACCCGAACGTCGAGTTCTACTCGGCACCACTGCTCTACAACCTCGGCTTCCCGCCGGACCTGATGCCGGGCGTCTTCGCCCTCTCTCGCATCGCAGGTTGGTCGGCCAACATCATGGAGCAGATGGCGGAGAATCGCCTGATGCGACCGCAGGCCGAATACGTCGGCCCGACCCATCAGGACTTCGTGCCGATCGACGAGCGCGGCTAAGCCAAAGCCAAC
>JAMLIA010000131.1 GCA_023954495.1 Thermomicrobiales bacterium
CGACCGGCAGCCCTTCCGTCTCCATGACTCGCGCCTCAATGCCCAGCCCCGTCATCATCGAGACGAGCAGTTCCGCACACTCCCGCACACCGATGTTCTGCGAGGAAATGCTCGGCTGTTGGACAACTCGCTGCAACGCGACAATGCTCTCCGTGATCCCGCGATCGACTTCCCGAAGCACATCCTGTAGATCGCCTGCCACGTCTCGCTCCCTCTCTACCTGCTAGATCCGCCACGCGTTATCGTGCAAAACACTCGCCAGTTCTCCGAACACATGACACCTTGAATGCGTTGTCAATGTCAGTTTGTCCGACCGGCAGCGTCCCTGATCACCTGTCATCTCGAACCGCAATGAGAGATCTTCCACCCGTTAGACTCAGTCCAACCCAACCGCATGTTCCCACCTGTGCTCGCACCGCGTGTGGCGCTTGCCGCAGCGTTCGCCCCGCCATCGTCACCCGTTTCCCGCGCCACGTCAACGCGGGCCACAGGAACACAAAAGGGGCACACAATCATGTGCCCCCGAAAAGTCTGTTGAGTTGAGCGGCGCGGTTCCGGTTACGCGTAACGCTTGAAAATCGCCACCGCGTTCTGTCCGCCAAACCCGAAGGCGTTCACCATAGCGGCATCAACCTTCATATCGCGCGCGACGTTCGGCACGTAATCCAGATCGCAGTCCGGGTCCGGATACTCGTAGTTGATCGTCGGCGGAACGACGCTGTCAGTAATCGACCGCACTGCCGCAATCCCGGCGACTCCGCCTGCCGCGCCGACCAGGTGACCAACCGCGCCCTTGATCGACGACACCGCGATCTTCTGCGCGTGATCGCCAAACGCGCGCTTAATCGCGACCGTCTCGGCCTTGTCTCCCAGCGGTGTACTCGTGCCGTGCGCGGAGATGTGCATGATCTCGTCAGCATTCGTGCAGGATGCTTCGAGCGCGTTTTGCATCGCGCGCATCGTGTAGGTGCCGTCGGCCACCGGTGCCGTCAGATGGAACGCATCGGCGGTCATCGCCCCGCCAACAAGCTCGCAATAGATCCGCGCACCGCGCGCCCGCGCGTGCTCCTCTGTCTCCAGGATCATCGCGCCGCAGCCCTCTGCAAACACGAACCCGTCGCGCTCGGCATCAAAGGGTCGGCTGGCGCGCTGTGGATCGTCGTTCCGCCGCGACAGCGCGTGCATGTTGGCGAAGGCCGCGACCGAAACCGGGTCCATGCCCGCCTCGGTGCCACCGGCGATTACAACATCCGCCTCGCCGCGACGCAGCAGGTGCCAAGAATCGACGAACGCCTGCGCGCCTGCAGCACACGCAGCCACCGATCCACGTACTGGGCCATGAACGCCGTAGGTCAGCGATACCTGGGCCGCCGCCATGTTCGGCGCGAACATCGGGATGAAGAATGGGCTGACACGCTCCGGGCCCTTGTCGTAGTAGTTACGAACTTCGCGGGTCAACGTCAGAATTCCGCCGCCGCCGGTATTCATCATGACGGCGATGCGTTCGGATTGCTCCGGATCAATCTCGATGCCAGCGTCACGCAGCGCCTCTCCAGCCGCCGCAACAGCGAACTGTGAGTAGCGGTCCATTCGTCGCGCGGCTTTGGGATCCATGTACTGCTTCGGGTCGAATCCCTTGACCTCGCCAGCGATCTGGACGGAGAGTGGCGTTGGATCAAACTCTGTTATTCGGGCTATGCCGCAGGCACCGGCGAGCAGGTTCGTCCAGAACGTCTCGACGTCGTTACCAATCGGCGTCATGGCGCCAAGACCTGTTACAACTACACGCTGCACGTTACGGCGATTCCTCTCGGATCAACCCCCCGAATCATCCGATAATTGGCGGGGCTCAGTCGTTACGAAGCTTTGCGGTAGCCTGGCCGACAATCCCGCTGGCATCGAGCGAGATGCCCAGATCTGCAACGCTCATCGTCTTCACTTCACGCTTGACGCGGCGAATCAGACCACTCAGCACCTGCCCGGGGCCAACCTCAAGGAACGTGTCGACACCGTGGTCAACCATCTCGCGCACTGACCCTGACCACATGACCGGCCGGACCATGTGCTGGCCAACATTGCGCTTCAGGTCATCGACCGACGTGATAAACCGACCGGAGATATTGGAGACGATCGGCATCGACGGCTCGCGGAACGGCACCTTCTGCACCAGATCGGACAGCTGCTGCCCGGCACGTTCCATCAACGGCGAGTGCGACGCAATGCTGATCCCGAGGCGCACGACGCGGCGGGCACCGGCCGCACTGGCCAGCTCCATCGCCCGCTCCAGAGCCTCAACCTCACCGGAGATAACCGTCTGGCCGGGGCAATTGTCGTTCGCGACAACGACGATGCCGCCCTCCTGCGAAGCTTCCGCGCACAACGCCACCAGCTTCTCTTCGGAGAGCCCGATTACGGCAGCCATGCCGCCCGGTCGCTCGACCCCAGCTTCCTTCATCAACCGACCGCGCTCGCGCACGAGGTGCAGCGCGTCGCCAAAGTCGATGACTCCGGCGGACACCAGCGCCGTGTATTCGCCAAGCGAGTGACCGGCAACACACACAGGCGAAACCGCCTCGCCAAGCTGGGCGAGACGTTCGCGCAATGTTTCGAGCGCTGCGTAACTCACAGTCAGAATGGCCGGCTGGGAATTGTAAGTATCCTCAAGCTCTTCGGCAGAGCCCTCAAAGCACAAACGGCTCAGCGAAAACCCGAGCGCATCGTCTGCCTGGCGAAAAATACGCCGCGCTGTATCGGAGACGTCGTGCAGACGTTGTCCCATACCAACAAACTGGCTACCTTGTCCCGGAAAGACAAGTGCAACATCGCCACCCAGCATCGAAACGGCTGGAGCTTCACTCGCGCTATTCACCCTGACCAACCCCCCACGACACAGCAGGCAGCAACATCGCAAATACGTACAACTGCGCAATGCGGACTATACCAAAATCGCCGTTCATTCGGCTCAAATCTCAACTCAGAGGGAGACGAAAGCGACCGTGGAATCACTCCCACGGTCGCTTCTGCGCCGACTATTCCAGCTCGACTCTGCCCAGCGCCGCCACCTCGGCGGTCACCGGCGGAACGCCGAGCATCTCAATCAGCGCTTCCTCGTCAATCGTCTCCTCTTCCATGAGACGATGCGCGAGCTCGTCCAGCTTGCCGCGATGGTCGGTCAGCAGGACGATCGCGCCGTCCATCGCCTCCGTCACCAGCCGCCGCACTGCCTCGTCTGCGCGATCAAGTGTGTTGGCGCTCATCTCACGCTCCTGCGTCAGCTCGCGCCCGAGGAAGACGTGCTGCTCGCCGGTCCCCAGATAGACCGGCCCGATCTCGTCGCTCATGCCCCACAGCCCGACCATCCGGCGCGACAGGTCTGACGCCTCCTTCAGGTCGCTCTGCGCGCCCGTCGTGACTTCATTGAACCGGATGATCTCGGC
This sequence comes from Thermomicrobiales bacterium, assembly GCA_023954495.1. NCBI lineage: Bacteria > Pseudomonadati > Thermomicrobiota > Thermomicrobia > Thermomicrobiales > Thermomicrobiales bacterium. Next base: position 3,438 of record JAMLIA010000131.1, read on the forward strand.
CGCACGGCCACCCATCATCACCGCCAGACGCGACAGCAGATATTCGCGCGAGTAGTTGTAGCGATCCTCGCTTGGCGTCTGAATCGTCACGCCCAGCGCCCGCCCACGCGGCACAATCGACACCTTCCGCAGCGGGTCCGCACCCGGAGAGAAGTGTGCGACGATCGCGTGCCCCGCCTCATGGTAGGCAACGACCAGCTTCTCGTGCTCGCTCATCAGCGTCCCGCGCACCGTGCCGAGGATGATCTTGTCCAGCGCCTCGTCGAAGTCGGCGCGAGCTACCGTCTTACGATTATGTCGCGCCGCCGTCAGTGCCGCCTCGTTGACCAGGTTAGCCAGGTCCGCACCAGAAAAGCCGGGCGTTCCAGCCGCCAGCGACTCCAGATTGACGCTCGACTCCAGCGGAATTCCACGGGTGTGGATCTTCAGGATCGCCTCGCGGCCCTTCTTGTCAGGCAGCCCGACCGTCACCTGGCGGTCGAAGCGGCCCGGTCGCAGCAGCGCCGGGTCAAGCACGTCCGGTCGGTTGGTCGCAGCGATAACGATCACATCCTGGTTCGGCTCGAAGCCGTCCATCTCAACCAGCAGCTGATTCAGCGTCTGCTCGCGCTCATCGTTCGACCCGCCCAGTCCGGCGAATCGCTGCCGTCCGACGGCATCGAGCTCGTCAACGAACACGATGGCCGGTGCCGCAGTCTTGGCACGCTCGAACAGATCACGCACGCGCGACGCGCCGACGCCGACAAACATCTCGACGAACTCGGAGGCACTGACGCTGAAGAACGGCACCCCGGCCTCACCGGCAACGGCCTTCGCCATCAGCGTCTTACCAGTGCCGGGAGGGCCTACGAGCAGGATACCGCGCGGCAACCGCGCGCCAATCTGGTGGTACTTCATCGGGTTCTTCAGGAAGTCCACCACCTCGGTCAGCTCGCGCTTGGCCTCTTCCTCACCGGCCACGTCCTGAAAGGTCAGGTGCGGTCGCTCCGGGTCATACATCTTCGCCTTTGAGCGCCCGAAGCCGAACACGTTCTGCTGACCCCGGCTCATGTTCCGCGTCATCAGGATGATCAGACCGACAAACAGCAGCAGCGGCGCGACCGTAAAGAGCAACGTCGGCAGAATCGACTGGCTCTGCTTCTTCGCCTGAATCTCGACATTGTTCTCGCGCAGCAACGTCAGCAGTTGCTCGCCCGAGTCCTCCGGAATGACCGTATCGAATTCCGTATCGGTGACCGTGTCAGTCGCGCCCGGCGGCAGCGGCTGATCCGACGGTTGCAGCACGCTGCCCGTCCAGGTCATCTCGACGACGAACTCGCCGGTCACGTCCTGACCGCTGATCGTCACGGCCTTGACCTGTTGCTCCTCAACCGCCGTCAGCAGCGATGAGTACGGCAGATCGATTCGGGATTCCTCCTGCGGCCACAGGAACATATAGATGTAGC
>JAMLIA010000132.1 GCA_023954495.1 Thermomicrobiales bacterium
GGCTCGCCGCCGAAGTCACCGGGCACTACCTGGAGGCGCAGGAGATCCTCAGCCAGATCATCGCGATGCTCGACACTGAGCCGCATGATCCCGCAGTGGATCGACACGCTCGGGATCTCGCCCGTGCTGCGGCGCTCATCCGCCACGGATCGCTCTACGTTCGCCTCGGCGATTACGCAGCCGGCGAGCGCGCGATCGACGCCGGGATCACGATCCTTAAGCAACTGGACGATCCGTTCAACCTCGGGCTGGCACTTAACTTCAAGGCCATGTTCGCGCACGAGGGCGAAGATTACGAGCAGGAGCGCTCGCTGCTGCAGGAGAGCATCGCCCACTTCACGGTAGCTGAAGACCGCTGGGGTCAGGGTTACTCACTCAACGATCTGGGCATGGCGACCCTGATGCTTGGTGACGCCGACGAAGCTCGCCGATTGCACCAACAGGCGCTGACCATCTTCGGCGAGATCGGCGATCGACGCGGCATGGCCTTCGCGCTCCACAATCTCGGCCTCGTTGCGCTCGCTGCCGATAACCTCGCCGAAGCGCGCGAGCGACTGTCTGAAGCGCTCACGATTCGCCGCAACTTGCGCCACACCTGGGGTGTGGCGGTGACGTTGGCACTCCTCGGTCGCGTGCTGCGCGCCGCGAATCGGCCTGACGCGGCACTCGCTCACCTGCGCGAGGCACTAACTCTGGCAGTTGATGCCCAGTCGATCCCGGCCGCACTCGGCGCAGCGATCGAATTGGCAGCCCTTCGCCTGAATGGCGACGCGCACGAGCGCGATCACGCGGCGCGGACACTCGCGCTGGCACTCGCCCACCCTGCGCTCGACGCACTGGGACGAGCTCGCGCCGCCACGCTGCTCGCCACGCTGGAAATTCCCCCACCGATCCCGTTGCTCGCGCCCGACTGGGTGACGCTGCCTATCGCCGAGCAGGTGCGGATTGTCCTGGGTGATGGTGCCGAGCTGGTCCGTGTCTGAGAGCGGCAAGGAGAAACGATGATGCGAGCCATTGAGCCGGTTGAGTCGGGGACGCTTCGATTACACGAGTTCGACATCGGCTACGAGCTGTTCGGCGCGCCGGATGCGCCGCCGGTTCTGCTGCTCCCCACCTGGCAGATCGTCCACAGTCGCATCTGGAAAATGCAAGTCCCCGATCTCTCGCGCAAGTTTCGTGTCATCACCTTCGACCCACCCGGGAACGGGCGCGGAGAGCGCACGACCGACCCGCGAGCCTACGAGTACGACCGCATCGTCGATCAGGCGATTGGCCTGCTCGATCATCTCGGTATTGAATCTGCGACTGTCGTCGGCCTATCGCGTGGCTGCGATTTCGGCATCACCCTGGCTGCGCGCTACCCGGAGCGCGTATCACGTCTGGCGCTGATCGCCTGCGGTGTCTGGCCTGACAGCTGGCAGCCACGCCCCAACACTGACTTCTGGGAGCAGCGCGAGCAGTACGACGGCTGGCAGATGCGCAACGCGCACTTCTGGCGCGAGCACTACGACGACTGGCTGACCTTCTTCTTCAACCAGCTCCTGCCTGAGCCGCACTCGACGAAGGGAGTTGATGACGGCATCTCCTGGGGCAACGACACCACGCCCGAGGTGCTCATCGCGACCATCCCGACGGCTGACCAGTTCCCCCGCATGCTGGCACGCGAGGCCATCCGGCGCGTACAGTGTCCTGTCCTGCTGATGCATGGCGACCTGGACCGCTGCGATCCAATTGAGGCGAGCCGGGCGCTCGCAGCCGCCCGACCGGACTGGACGTTCATCACGCTCGAAGGCTGCGGCCATCTCCCGAATCTGCGCGACCCGGTGATGGTCAACCGGGAGCTCGCGGATTTCCTCGTTGCCCCGTGCCCGTCACAGCGCACCTGGTCCCGCCCGATGGCGCGTGCCGAACGTCGGGCGCTGTTCGTCTCCAGCCCGATCGGCCTCGGCCATATCCAGCGCGACCTCGCCATCGCCCGCGAGCTACGTCGGATCGTGCCGGATCTGCGGATCGACTGGCTGGCCCAGCCGCCCGTCACCCAGGTACTGCAGCGTGAGGGCGAGACGATCCACCCACGCAGCCGCGAGCTGGCCAGCGAGTCGGGCCACTGGGAGGCGATGTCGCACGACTACCGGCTGCACTGCTTCAACGCCTTCCGCGAAATGGACGAGATCCTGTTGGCCAACTTCATGGTCTTCTTCGACGCCGTCCGCGAGACGACCTACGACCTGTGGATCGGCGACGAGGCCTGGGAGATCGATCACTTCCTGCACGAGAACCCCGAGCTGAAGCGCGCTCCATTCGCGTTCATGACCGACTTCCTCGGCTGGCTGCCAATCGACCGCTCGCCCGACTCACGCGAGGCGTACCTGACCGCTGACTACAACGCCGAGATGCTGGAGCACGTCCAGCGCTACCCACGCGTCCGCGATCGAGCCCTGTACTTCGGCACCTATGACGACCTGGTGCCCGACCGCTTCGGCTCTGACCTGCCGCTGATCGCCGATTGGGCCCGCGAGCACTTCGAGGCAGTTGGCTACGTCGTCCCGTTCAACCCGCATGATTATGTCGATACGGCGGGCGTCCGACAGCGGCTCGGCTATGCACCCGAGCGACCATTGATCGTCGCCGCAGTTGGCGGCACTGCCGTCGGTCGGCCGCTGCTGGAGAAGGTTGTCGCTGCCTGGCCGCTGATCCAGCGTGAGCGGCTGGACGCCGAGTGCCTGCTCGTCGCCGGCCCACGGATTGACGCCAACAGCCTGCCGAGCGGCGCGGGCCTCCGTGTCCTGCCCTACACCCACAACCTCTACGAGCATCTGGCTGTGGCGGACCTGGGGATTGTTCAAGGTGGGCTCGGCACGACGATGGAGCTCGTCGCCACCCGCCGCCCGTTCCTCTCCGTCCCGCTCCGCGATCACTGCGAGCAGGTCTTCCACGTCGCCCACCGACTGGAGCGTCACCGGGCCGGGCGACGAATGGACTTCGACGCGATGACGCCCGAGTCGCTGGCCGCCGCCGCGCTGGCAACGCTCGGCAGTGACACCAGCGCCTACCTCCCGCTCGACCCACAAGCCGCCACCCGCGCCGCACGCTCGATCGCGGCGCTATTGTGAAGCGTCAGCCAGCGCCAAGTTGCCAGTCTGTATGGTGCGGTAGTTACCCCCGCGGTTGGATTGTGTCGGGCGGGTGGGAGATCTTTCGGCTGCGGCCTCAAGATGACAGGAGAAAATGGAGGTTGCCATTCCAGCGGACCGACATTGCCATCAATGGCAAGCAGTTGGGTCCGATAGCCAACCTCTTCCCCTGTCATCTTGAGCGCGCACGCGAAAGATCTCCCACCTGCCCGACACAATCCAACCCCGGGAGAGAACGATGCTGACGGCGCGAATTATGCGATCAGGAAGCACTGCTCAGGTCGATTCATGTTCACACGGAGTTGACATGAATCGACTAAGGTACTATGATCGACATAGAATCGTATGGAGTGAGCCATCACGATCACGATGCATCTGACGGATGGCGCTCCTGTCGATCATAGTCGTGCAGCAGATGGAGGATGTCATGAATAGTACTCAGCGTTGGGACCCATGGCGGGATATCGTGTCGTTGCGTGAAGCGATGAACGGCCTGCTCGAAGAGTCGTTCGTCAGGCCGCGGGCCGGTATGGTCGCGATGACCGGCGGCATGGCTCTGGACCTGTCCGAGACCGACGAGGCATACATGGTCAGGACGACCGTACCGGGTGCGCAGCCGGAGGATGTCGATATCTCCGTCCTCGGCGACACACTCCGCATTGCCGTCGAGATCAAGGCTGACGAAGAGCGCGAGGGTGAGAAGTGGCTCGTTCGCGAGCGCCGCTTCGGCCACTTCGAGCGCACCGTCACGCTACCAAGCAGCGTCAAGCCGGACGAAGCTCGCGCCGATTTCGACAATGGCGTGCTGACGGTCACGCTCCCGAAGGCCGAGGCCGCCCGTCCGCGCCAGATTCAGGTTCGCGCCGGCGGAACACCTGACACGCCTCGCGCGATCGATGTCGAGAGCAGCACCGACACCAGCGAGCAGCCTGAGAGCTAGCCGGGGCGACGACATACCCGGAGCAGTTTCGACGGGGGTGGCCATTTTGGCCACTCCCGTCGTCGTGTGGCGAATGACCTGATAGTCTACTGCTCATCGTCGTCATGCTCGGAGAGGAGCGAGGCACCTCGTGGTTCCAGCTGGAATCTACCTGGTTGATAGCGCTGTCACTGTCCTGAGCCAGGTTCCCAATGAGATCCTCGATGGTCTCACCACTGACGAGGTTGTCGAACAGGTCAGTGGGTTCCTGGGCGATGCGGGGCGTTCACTCGCTCGGATCGCACTCATCATCGTCGTCTCGCTGATCATTCTCCGCCTGCTGCGCGCGGCTGTTCAGCGCGTCGTCACCGGCTTCCTCACAGCGCAGGGCGAGCCGACGCCGGTTCTGGTGCAGCGCGCCGACACTCTCGGTCGTGTCGTCGAATCGACCGGGCGTGTCATCGTCATTGCTATCGCAGTGATGATGGTGCTGACGAACCTCGGCATGGACATCGCTCCGTTGATTGCCAGCGCCGGTCTGGCTGGTGTCGCGATCGGCCTCGGAGCGCAAAGCCTTGTCCGCGACATGATCAACGGCTTCTTCATCATTTTCGAGAACCAGTACGGCGTTGGCGACGTCATCACCGTCGGCGCGGACACCGGTACCGTCGAGACCATCGACTTGCGCCGCACCGTCCTGCGTTCGATCAACGGCGCACAAATCATCATTCCCAACGGAGAGATCCGGGTCATTC
>JAMLIA010000133.1 GCA_023954495.1 Thermomicrobiales bacterium
GGTCGCAGACCCATCGCCAGCAGGCCGTCGAGATCAATCTGGTGCGGCACGTGGTAGTACATGCGGAAGCGAATCGGGAGTTCGCCCGACGCCTGCAGGTCCTGGACAGCGAGGATGTCCTCGGCCGAATACGGCAGGTTGTGGATCGTCGTCACGCCGTTGGCCAGGAAGAGGTCAGTCATGCGGGCACGAATCGCCGATGTCACCTGCGCGACGGTGAAGGGCGGGACCATGTCCCAGACCTCGGTGACGGCACCGGTCGGCGTGCCATCCTCGGCGCGATGCAGGACAACCCCCATTGGCGGCTCGCCGTCCCACAACCCGAGCAGCTGCAGCGCGAGGGTGTTGAGCATCGTGACATGTAGCGAGGAGTAGACGACGATCGGGTGCTGGTCCGAGATGGCATCGAGCTCCTGGCGAGTGAAGAGCCGTCCCTCGGGGACGCGGGCGTAGAGATTGAACGAGCCGCGGACAAGAATCCACTCTCCGGGCGGAGTTGTGCTGACGCGCTCGCGGATCATCCCGGCGATCGATGCGAGGCTGTTGTACGGCGGCGTCGTGAGCGAGAGGCAATGCGTCAGCGCGGAGCACGTCATCTCGAAGTGCGCGTGACCGTCGATCAGGCCGGGGACGACCGTGCGTCCGTCACAGTCGAATACGGGCGCGTCACCTGCCGCCCGCCGGATCTCGCTCGACGTGCCGATGCGGGTGATCCGGCCGTTGCGAACGAGCGCGGCTTCGGCGGTCGGCTGAGCATCCTCCATCGTCAGCAGGTTGCCATTGACGAGTGCGAGATCCATCGGAGTACACCTTTCCTTACCTCTGTGGGATCATCGTAGCGCATGACCCGGGAGTCTTCCTGGTATTCCGGCCCGCAGTGATTTCCGGAGGCGCGGCGAGTCGAATCATCAAACGAAGGAGTGTGAATATGACCCTCGAAGGCGAGTACGCGCCGAGCACGTCCGATTGGGCACGCAAGCAGGCCGAGCTCTACGAGCAGTCAGGCGGCACCGAGGGGACGACCCTGCGCGACATGCCGGTCATCGTCGTGACCTCGGTCGGCGCAAAGACCGGCAAGCTGCGCAAGACGCCGCTGATGCGCGTCGAGCACGACGGCGAGTACGCGGCAGTCGCCTCGCTCGGTGGCGCGCCCAAACACCCGGTCTGGTACTACAACCTCACGGCCAACCCGCACGTCGAGCTGCAGGATGGCACGGAGAAGCGGAGACTACATGGCCCGCGAGGTCACCGGAGAAGAGAAGGCGCAGTGGTGGGAACGCGCGCCGTCGCCACCTTTCCCCGTATGCCGACTACCAGGCGAAGACCACGCGGGAGATCCCCGTCTTCGTCCTCACGCCTGTCCCGGCCGAGTAACGCCTGCCGGTGGCGCGGTAGTCATCCTCGGCAATCAGGTTCTCCTGCGTGGGACAAAGTCGAACGGGTGGGAGATCTCTCACTGCGGTTCGAGATGACAGGACAAGTGAGTGGTAGCCGATCCAGCCACTCGACATTGCCATCAATGGCGAGTACTCCGGACCGGCAGCCCCCTCTGTCTCCTGTCATCTTGAGCGCGCACGCGAAAGATCTCCCACCCGTTCGATACAGTCCAACAACGAAGAGACAGATGACGCGACCATGCCTGACATCGTCGTATAGTGCCGCGACATTGGCTACAACGCAGTCACATCTCCGGGGAGGATGTCGTGGGAAAGAATTACGCGTCGTATAGCTTCTGGCTCGAGACCTGTGGCGACGACCTGACGCCGCGACCGGCGCTGCGTGGGACGGTCGACGTTGATGTGGCGATCCTCGGGGCCGGCTTCACCGGGTTGTGGACGGCCTACTACCTCTTGCAGCGCGATCCGTCGCTGAAGGTGGCGATTCTGGAGAGCGAGATCGCCGGGTTTGGCGCGTCGGGGCGCAACGGCGGCACGGTCGGCAACCGCTTCCCGGTCGGCTTGCGGCGCATGGCGCAGCTCTTCGGGCGAGAGTCGGCGATCGACGTGCAGCGCGCGATCGGCACGGTCGTCGACGAGATCGCTGGTGTCGCCGAACGTGAAGGCATCGACATGGACTACGTCCACGGCGGCTACACACGCCTCGCGCGCAGCCCCTACCAGATGGACGTTCTCCGTGCCGAGCAGCGCACAATGGAGGAGTTCGGCTTTGGCCACGGCTCGGTCGTGCTTGACGCCGACCAGGTCGCCGAGCGCGTCGCGGTCGCCGGTGCGATCGGCGGGCACCATCAGCGCCACGGAGGGAAGATCCACCCGGCGAAGCTGGCACGCGGACTGGCTCGCGCTGTCGAGCGTCATGGCGCGACGATCTACGAACAGTCGCCGGTTATCGGCTGGACGACCGGCGCGTACCCGGCACTGCATACGGCGGACGGCCACGCGCGGGCGAAGACGATCGTGCTGGCCGGTGAGTCGTACCTGTCGCGCTTCCCCGAGATGCGGCGCAAGGTGATGCCGGTCTACTCACTCATCACGCTCACCGAGCCGCTCTCCGAGGCGGACTGGCAGCAGATCGGGTGGGAAGCGCGCGAGGGACTTTCGTCGGCGACCAACATGGTTAAGTACCTGACGCACACCGCCGATGGCCGGGTGCTGTTTGGTGGACGCGGCGCACCCTACCACCTCGGCTCGCGCATTCGCGACGAGTACGACCGCCACGCGCCGACGCTCGGGATGTTGCAGGACGACGTGCGCGAGTGGTTCCCAATGCTGAAGGGCGTGAAATTCACCCACAGCTGGGGCGGGCCGCTGGGATGGCCGCGTGATTACGTCCCGACTGTCAGCTACGACCCAAAGGACGGGCTGGCCGCCGCCTATGGCTACACCGGCACCGGTGTCGGGCCAACCAACCTGTTCGGCCGCACGGTTGCCGATCTGATCACGCAGACCGACAGCGACCTCACGCATCTGCCGTTCATCAACCGCGCGGGACGGAAGTGGGAGCCGGAGCCATTCCGCTTCTTCGGCGTGCGCCTCGTGCAGCGCGGCTTCGCCCAGCTCGACGAGAAGGCCGAAGCAACCGGCGTCGCGCCCGATGGCTCGTCCCTCGTGGAGCGCCTGACGCGGCACTGACGCGGCAGATCGCTGTCGAATCTGGCCATGCTCGTTCGACTAGTTGACGTCGGAACAGAAACGGCTCGGGCAGCGGTGCCGGGGCCAGCGATGAAGGAGCAGAACCATGACACAGAAGATCGTCCCCTGCCTGTGGTTCGATGGCACGGCTGAGGAAGCAACCAATTTCTACGTCTCGCTCTTCGAGGATTCGGAAGTCCTCGACGGATTGCGTGATCCCGAGACCGGCAACGTCATTTCGACGTCATTCCGGATCTACGGGCAGCAGTTCATGACGATCAATGGCGGGCCGATATTCAAGCTCAGCGAAGCGACGTCGTTCATGATCCAGTGCGAATCGCAGGAAGAAGTCGATCGCCTCTGGGACGCGCTGACCGCGGACGGCGGCGAGGAGAGCCAGTGCGGCTGGCTGAAGGACAAGTTCGGCCTGTCGTGGCAGATCACGCCGACGCGGCTGCTTGAGCTCGTGTCCGGCCCCGATCCCGAGGGTGCCGCTCGCGCGACGCAAGCGATGCTGAAGATGCAGAAGATCGACATCGCGACGATCGAGCGCGCCTACGCAGGCGAATAGCGCCGCGTCAGCCGCCCGGCGCGCTTCCCTCGGGCGCGCTCATTGGTGGTCTCTGCGCTCATGGTTGCTTCATACCGGGATCTTTGGCGCGGCGACGCGGGTCTCGCCGGGCCGGTCACGTATACTCGGCACGACGGGTATGTTGCAATCAGGAGCAGAGGCGGAGCGGGATGCGGATAGCATTTCTGGGGCCAATCGGAACGTTCAGCGAAGAAGCGGCAATGATGGTCGCGAACGAGGGCGACACACTGATACCGTTTGCATCGTTTCCGGCCCTCGTCTCCGCCGTCGAAGCTGACGTCGCCGACACGGCTGTCCTGCCGATCGAGAACTCGATCGAGGGCTCCGTCTCCGGCACGCTCGATCTGCTGATCCACGAGACGGCACTGCAGATCTCGCGCGAGGTCGTCGTTCCCGTGCGACATTGCCTTTCGGCTGCGCCGGGTGCGTCGATCACCGGGATCAAGACGGTGCATAGCCATCCGCAGGCGCTGGGGCAGTGCCGCCGCTTCCTGGAGCGCTGCCTGCCGAACGCCAACCAGACCGCTGCGCTTTCGACAGCCGGGGCGGTGGAAGCGGTCGTCAAGGGTGGCGATCCGACGGTCGCGGGCATCGGCACCGCGCGTGCGGCAGAACTCTATGGCGCGGAGATTCTGGCGCGGAACATTGAGGACAACCACCTGAACGCCACGCGCTTCGTGGCACTGTCCAGCCGCGACCACCCGCAGACCGGCAACGACAAGACCTCGATGGCCATCGCGGTGCGTCGCAACGTGCCCGGCTCACTCTTCGCCGTGCTGGAGGAGCTGTCCGCCGACACGATCCAGATGACGCGCCTGGAGAGCCGACCGGCCAAGAACGTCCTCGGCGAGTACTACTTCCTGATCGACATCGAGGGCCACCGGCTGGACGCGCCAATCGCGGCGGCGCTGGAGCGCATGCGCGCCAAGAGCGACATCTTCAAGGTGTTCGGCTCGTATCCCGCCTTCGTCGACGAGGCAGCCACCGAGTAGCCAGCGCCGCCATCAGTCGCGCTGCGCGACGATGCGGACGTATTCAAGCTCGCCGTTGCGGAAGCCCTTGTAGAGCACGCTGCCCTCGGAGGCCAGAAATTCGCGGGCTAGACCGTGCAGCGGCTTCGGA
>JAMLIA010000134.1 GCA_023954495.1 Thermomicrobiales bacterium
GGCGGATGTAGTCCCCACATGCGTGGGGGTGTTCCCCTCCCGACACCCCAAGGGGGTACCAAACTCGTGTCGTCCCCACATGCGTGGGGGTGTTCCGGTCGCCATGTAGGCGTTCACATCATTCTCTGCCGTCGTCCCCACATGCGTGGGGGTGTTCCCGTCGATCACATCGCCGTCGGCATCGACCGATGGTCGTCCCCACATGCGTGGGGGTGTTCCCAGAATGTCTACTTGTTGCAATTTCAGGAGACAGTCGTCCCCACGGGCATGGGCGAGTTCTGCCGACGGCGCGGATGCTCCAAACTACGGCTGAGCCGTCCTCACGCATCTGAGCGTGGTCCTTCGGACTGCACGGCATGCACTTGGTATCAAGGTCGTTCCCTCGCATCTGCGGAGTGAACCAACGTTACAACTTCAACGATTGGCTTGGGTCGTAGTCTGCGCGTTGGCGGATGTCGCCCGTGTTGATGGTGAGAGTGCCGGAGGTGTCGAGCTGGATTGGCATGATGTCCATCGGGCGCGGTGCCGGGCCTTCGATGCGAACGCCATGGCGGTCGTACACGGAATGATGGCAGGGGCAGTGGAAACGTCCTTCTTCATCGCTCCAGGGGACGGTGCAGCCGAGGTGCGGGCAGGTCCAGTAGAGCGCCAGGACTCCGTCATCGTTGTTGATTAGCCAGAACTTGCCCTGCAAGTCCTTGTACGGCGGGGCACCGACGGCAGGAAGCAGTGACAGCGGCACGCTGATTGGCTGGCCGAACGGACCGGTCTTGTTCGGGCGGGTGAACGCATAGGTCGCGATTCCGGCACCACTGAGCGCAACGGCTGCACTGCCGACGAGCGCATTGCGCAGGAACACACGTCGCGAGAATCGCCGCGTGTGTTCCGGTCGTGCAGGGCGATCTCCTCCAACCCGGATCGTCGTGCCCGGTTGCGGTGGTGAGGGTAGCCCGGATGATTGCAGCACGATCTGGCGCTCTGTTCCAGGCAACCAGGAGGATGGTCTCACTCGCGCATCGACTGCGCTGACGATGATATCGAGGAGATCGCGAGCTCCGATCGGATGATCCTCAATCAGGGCGAGAAACTCATCCTGGTAGTGCTCGCGCCAGGCGCGGGGGAAGAGCTTGATGAGCTTTGCGGTGCGTGGATGCTGCCGGGTCATGTGTTTGCCAATCGCTGTAGACCTGCCTGCGCCAGCTGCTCGACGCTGCTGAGGTGCTCGCGGAGCGCGGTTGCGCCGCTGGCGGTGAGTCGGTACGGGCGACGTCGATCGCTGCTCGGCAGCGCCTCGATCCAGCCGCGCGTTTCCAGCCGCGCCAGCGCGCCGTAGAGCGTGCCCGGTCCGACTCGTGTGCTGGCGATTTCCTCAACATCCTGCATGATCGCGTAGCCGTGCTTCTCACCACCAGCCAGGCTGATCAGGATTAGCAAGGCCGGCTCGGTGAATCGCCCGAGTCCTCCCAGCGCATCGCTCACGCCATTTCCTTCGCACTATATCGCCGCGCGCTATATCGGCTCACGTTATAGTAATCGCGAGCAGGCTTTCTGTCAACTGTGGACACTGACGGAATGACAAGGCCAACTGCGATCTCTACGCAGTCGGCCTTGTCATGTTGACCAATGGCTACGGCAACTGCACATCAATCTCCCACGGGCCGTCCAGGAATTCCCCGGTCTGTGATGAACTGAGCGTCAACATTGGAGTTGCAGGGTCGATACCGGCAAAGATCGCGCCGTGCTCCCCGGCGCCCAATGTTCCGTCTTCGCTCTTGCGTAAACTGGTTGCACCCATCACCGGGATAAAGACGTTGCCGTCTGTGTCAGTGGCGGTCATCAGGTGGCCCATTGGCGAGCCGAACATGCGGGTCGCTGACTCTACTGGTTCGGTATTTTCGACTAATGCGGTTAACTCTCCAGTAGCCTCATCAATTGTGACCTGTGTGACTTCAAGCCTCTCACCATGCAATATCAGCGGCTCGGACGACCAATCGCCAAACGGATCGTTGATAACGATCAATGCCGTTTCTGGCACGCCGCTCGAGAATGGGCCGAAGGAGACTGTTGCTGACAGGTCAGATTCCTTGGGCGGCGGGAATGTCGCGACGAAAGTGTTCGACCCATTCGATTGGATCGATCCGCCATCTCCATCGAGTTGCTCAATCTGGGTAGCAACAATGGTTGAGCCGTCTTCGAGATTCAATCGAACCTCATTCGTAGCACGATCAGTTGCGCCGGTCCGCTCACTGGCAATGGTGAAGTTCACGAATAGCCCTGCATCGCTGTTGGTGACACGGTCGACGGTGATGGTCAGCCCCTGGCTGGCAACGCTCTTGCCGAGGGCAATGCTGGTCGTCGACTTCATGGCGCTAAACAGTTCCGGTTGTAGTGGGAACTCCCAGGGGCCGTCAACGACGACCGGCCCGCCTTCGTCCAGCGCGAACGGCAGATTAGCGAACGTCACTGTGGCACCCTGCGCCGGGTCGGTGACTGGGCCAAGGGTGAGTGTCATGGTGAGCGAGGTCTCGCCGGTCTGGTGCGGCTTCATCTGGATGTTCAGCCCGGAGGTTTGCGGCTCGATCCCATCAAGCTTGAGTTGATTGCCGGGGAAGATCGGCCCAAGGACGTCCGGTACGTGCGACTCAACCGCCTCGTCCGGCAGCGTCACTGTGAAAGTCAGTTCGGTCTGAATCTGAGTGGCATCGACGTTGTCGAGTCTGATCGTGACGCCGTCTGATTCGCGCACGATGCCGGCGGCTGACGATGCGGACTGATCCCCCGTCTCATCGCCGCGGCCCTGCTCGATGGCCCAGATGGCGACGATCAGGCAGATGGCTGCAACGCCGATCAGGAGCCATCGCCGACGCTGCGGTTGTTCGGCGGATTGCATGGCGCAGCCCTTCTCTCTGGCTGCGCGGAGGGAGGCGGCGGGATGAGCGCGGCGCAGCATAGCGATGAACACGAAGCATGTTCTGCGTCTCTGCTTGATGCAAGGCTACGCCCCCCCGAAATATGTCAAATCAGGCGTGGCTCGATGGTTCGGTTGCTGGCGGAAGCATTTGAGTCGAGGTGGAGACCAGGCAGGTTGCGGAGCATCGCCGCACGTGCCGGTTGCCGGGTAGCGCATGGGACGCCCCGGAATATCAGACGATGCTGGTGCGGTTAGAACAGAATGATCAGCAGAATGATGATGATAATCAGGACCAGGAGACCGCCACCAATATACATGCGAGAGCGTTCCTTTCGATGTTGACGATCAACGGGCATGCGCTCGTTGCTGCTGCTCTCGTATGCAATGGTCGTGCCACGCAGCGCATTGCACCGCGCTGCATGGCACGACGCTGGCATGTTGCGGCTAGCCGCTGACGGCCGGTACGTTTGCCTGCTGAACGATGGCATTGAACGCAGGAACGTCCTCATTCAGCACCGATTCCAGTGCCGCAATCTGCGAATCGATGAGTTCGGCGAGATTGTCGTACAGCTCGATCATCTGGGCCGTTGGCGCAGTGTCGGACATCTCGAGCGCATAGCCGAGTGACGCGAGCTTGGTGTTCAGCTTGACCGGGTAGTTGAGCGTGTCCTGGCTCGACTTGGCCCGGACCTGCAGCAGTTCGCCTTCGATCGCGTCCAGCTTCTCGACCAGCGCCTTCGCGCCGCTCTTGATTGCCTCGGCGGCAGACGAGTCCTTCGCTCGAGTGACCCAACCGTTCGCCTGCTCGCGCAGTGCGCGAATGCGATTGACCGCGCGATTCAGTTCGCTGTGCTTGTCACGAATCTGCAGGCCGAGGGCGGTCTGTGCGGCGAAGTCTTCGGCGGTTGTCGCCAGCCGTGGGTCGGTCACCACGGTGAACGGTTGGCTGAACGATTCGTCGCCAACAGTCAGCCGCGCCTGATAGTCGCCAGGCGCAGCGATCGGGCCGCCGACTCCCGGCTGGTCGCCGCCCTTGCTGGTGATCTTTTCGGCATCGGCGTAGTGCAAATCCCAGACGAAGCGATTCAGCCCAACGGCGGTCGGCAGCTTCGGCTGGCCGTCGCCCTCCGGCTCGATGCCGTCGCTGGCCGGCGCGGGCTTGCTGGCGAACTCGTGGATCACCGCGCCGTCCCTGTCGAGGATCTCTAGCTTGATCGGTTCCTTCGGCTCCTCAGTCAGCGCGTAGTGGATCATCACACCGAACGGCGGATTGTTACCGGCGTCGATGAATGTGGCCTTGGTACCACCCTCAGGCGTCTTCTCGACCTCGTAGGCCGGGATCAGGCCGCCGACGAATGCGTAGTTGCGGCCCGGCACCGGCGCGTGACCGAAGCC
>JAMLIA010000135.1 GCA_023954495.1 Thermomicrobiales bacterium
GGCTTTAACGATCTGGGCATCCAGGCGCTGCTGGAAGCGACGAACGTGCCGAAAGGCTCGTTCTACCATCACTTCAGGGACAAGGAAGACTTCGCCCTGCAGGTGCTCGATCAGTACATGCTGAGTGTGCACGCCAGCCTGGATGCGTGCCTGAGCGATCCACAGCAGACACCGCTCAATCGCTTGCGCCGATTTTTCGAGATGACCGAAGCCGGTTATCGAGAACAGGGCTACATGGGCTGCCTGATGGGCGGCCTCGGTCAGGAGCTATCGGGCGTCAATGAGACGTTCCGACGCACGATCGAGCAGTGCTTCTCGGGGATTGCCGACCGGCTGGCACGCTGCCTGGACGAGGCGCGCGACGTCGGCGAGATCCCGGCTGATGCCGATGTCCGCCAGATGGCGAACGTCCTCGTCGATTGCTGGGAGGGCGCGACACTCCGTAGCCGGTTGCGCCGCGAGCCGTCATCTCTGACAGCGATGCTCGATTTCTATTTTCGCGCCGCTGCTAGCTGATCCCAGCCATCCGCGCGATGTCGTCGAGGTTCGACCATTCCATGCCGCGCTCGCCGGCCTCGATCTCGTGGATCACTTGCAGGACGGCTGCGTTGACCGGTGTCGGGATGCCGTTCTCGTCACCCTTGGCGGCGATGACCGCCGATTGCATGTCGACTTCGGTCCTGCGCTTTTTGATCTTCAGGTCGCGCCAGATACCCATGTGCTGCTTGATCGAGGCACGCATCGCTTCGCGGAGCTCGCCCAGCGCGGCCTGACTTGTTGCTTCGTACTCCGGGCCCGGCGCGAACGCGTTCGGGTTGAACCCACCGATATTCTCCAGCTGGTCAGCCTGGCTCCTGGCCACGAGATACGCCTCGCTGGCCGCAGTCTGGCTCAGGCGCATGCCGAGTGGCGTATCGAGAATCTCCGGCACCGGCGCATCAACGGTCGACACGAGGAACGCCATCGCACCATAAACGAGCTTGCCCCACAGGAAGCCCCACAGGTTGGTTGTCACCTCTGTCGGCATGACGTTCGACAGTGCCTCGCGCAATGCTTCGGCGCGCGCTGTCACCTGGCCATCGAGCTCGCCGATGTAGATCGTCTGCGCGTCGCCCAACTGAATAAGACCAGGCTCGATGTAGTCAGCGCCGAAATGGACGAACGCGCCGACCGTGCGCTCCGGACCGACGGCGGCAGCGATGATCTCCTCGTTCAGACCGTTCTGTAATGAGAGCACGAAGCCATCGGCCGCCAGCTTCGGGGCAATCTGTTCCATTGCCGATGCCGTGAAGTGGCCTTTGACGCAGAGGATCGTCGCGCCCAACTCTGCCACGTCGTCAGCCATCATCGCGCGCACAGGGTAGGTGCGGTCGCCACGGATGCCGGTGATGCGCAAGCCGCGCTCGTTCATGGCCTGCACATGTTCCGAGACGACATCGACGAGCGTCACATCGTAGCCGGCCTGCGTCAGGAATGCGCCGACGGTTCCGCCGATCGCGCCTGCGCCAACAATCGTTATCGGTCTTGCTCGAAGATCCACCACTCACATCCTCTCACCTGTCGGCATTCAGGTCAGTGTAGCGCGAGCAAGGTGGCCACACACGACATCTGCCTGCGGCCTGAGCACAGCGGTAAGTGAATCGGAGGCGACATTCGTGCGACTGACTCCAGTAGATGCTAAGTGCGTGATCTGGCCAGGATCCGCACCGCGCATCGAGCCAGAGGCGCACAGATCGATAGCGCAATTGTCAGAAACGGTTCGACGCGTGCGTGATTGTTACAAGTAGAGCAGTCTGAGTGATTCATGGTCTGGACAAGCGACCGCGACGGGTGTACGTTCTATGAAATCGGTCACAACCTTCACAGCCAGACAAGACCCAACAATCGTATTTCACCCAAACGCTTTACAAATCCATAACATCGGCTATTCTAGATAGTGGGTTTGTCGGATTCTTCACAAACTCGATAGGTGAGTTGACATAGTGTTGCTTTGCTGCTAGAATTACGAAGTTTCGGCGGGTGGTGGGGATTCTGCTGAAACCACAGGGCTAGCGAACGCGGGGAATAGAAGGAGTCACATGACCGAGCGAGCGAACTACGATACCTATGAGTTGGAGAGGTTAGCTGCTGACGCTGAAGTTGGCGAGGTGATTGATGAGTCAGCTGAGCTGATCGATCAGGCCACCAGCGACGCGGTCTACCGCTACTTCCGCGACGTCGGCGGCCACCGCCTGCTGTCGCACGAAGAAGAGATTGACCTGTCGCGCAAGGTGCGCGCGGGTCTTGAGGCGCGCCGCTTGCAGGGCGAGGGCATCGAGGTCGAGAATCTCGATCAGGTGCTGAAGATCGCGCGCGAGGCGCGTGAGAAGCTGATTCGCCACAACCTGCGTCTGGTTGTCTCGATCGCCAAGAAGTACCGCTCAAGCGGCCTGCCTCTGATCGACCTGATTCAGGAAGGCAACATCGGCCTGATGACGGCTGTCGAGCGCTATGATCCGGAGCTGGGCTATCGCTTCAGCACCTACGCGACGTTCTGGATTCGCCAGGCGATCGGTCGTGCCGTCGCCAACCTGTCGCGGACGATCCGCGTTCCGGTGCACATGCACGACCTGATCTCGAAGGTCCGCCGCACTGAGGCGCAGCTCGAGCAGCAGTTCGGTCGCCCGGCGACCGACGCCGAAGTTGCCAAGCAGCTCGACCTTGAGGTCGAGCGCGTCGAGCAGGCCCGCACTGCGATTCCGCGCACGTCGTCGCTCGACAAGCCGATCGGCGAGGACGGCGAATCGACCATCGGTGATCTGCTGCCGGATCCGGCCAGCGATCAGGTGGTTGAGGAAGCGGTCTCCAGCGCGATCCGCGATCAGATCCGCAAGTCGCTCGATCAGCTGACCGAGCGTGAGCGGGGTGTCCTGATGTTGCGCTTCGGTCTGGCCGGGCAGCAGCCGCAGACCCTGGCTGAGATCGCCGAGCACTACGGCATCAGCCGTGAGCGCGTGCGCCAGATCGAGAAGGAAGCACTCGCCAAGCTGCGCAAGAGCGACCTGATCGAGCTCGCCAGCGCCGCATAACTTCCCAATCCAGCTACAACGAAGCGGCCCGGAGCGTACATGCGCCGGGCCGCTTTTCTGTCCGGGACTCTGTGTCAGGAGCCGACCTCTTCAAAGCCGAGGCGATCCATCAGCTCCAGCGCCGGGCGGTTGGCTGCCGTGATGATGAGCGCCAGGGACGTCTCCCCGGCGTCGGCCAGCGCATTGATGCTGGACTGCACGACGGCGTAGGCGGCCCCGCGCTCCTTCCACGCCGCAGCAGTCAGGACGACGGCCAGCAGCGGTGTCCCCTGATAGCGGCTGACGAGGCTGGCTGCGACGATGCGCGCGCCGCTATCGGCCACCGTCGAGGCGGCAGCGATCGGCTCGCCATACAGCGCGCCGAAGAACTTATGGACCTCCATCAGCGCGGCGTCCAGCGCCTCGTCGGATGGCGCGGCGGTCGAGCCGGTGTAGGCCTCGACCATCAGCGCCGCCAGAGAGTCGGCATCGTCGAGCGCCGCCGGTCGGATCATCAGGTCGCTGACAACGTCTCTGGCCTCGACTGCAGCAACAAGGTGTCGTCGATTCTGCATGAACACTCCTTTGATTCAGTCTCCATACGTTGATTGCGCGTTACTCGCTGGTCATGGCGAGCGCCGGCGTTGTCGTGCGCTGGCGCTGCCGATGCGTCAGCCAGGCAACGACCGACAGCGGGCCCGCGATCACCAGCGCGACAAAGAACGGCAGTGGGTGCCACGCGCCATACAGCAGGCCCGCTCCAATTGGCGCAGCCGCGTCTCCGATGCCGATGCTGACCTCGCCGATGCCATAGGCGCGCCCGCGCAGCCGCTCCGGCGTGACATCCGCCAACGCCGCCGCCATCAGCGACCAGATTGCGCTGAACGAATACCGCAGCATGTAGGCGATCGCGATGAGCGCAATGTTGCCGGTGACGATGAACAGGGCATAGGACACAGTCACCATCGCCAACGTCACACCCATCCCGGCGAACGGCTGCGAAAGCGGTCGCCAATGGCTGACCAGCAAGGCGAAGACCAGCGCGGCAGCCGAGCCGAGCGAGCCGAGCAGCCCGATCGTGCCGAGGCTGAGGTCGCGCTGGTCGTGCAGGAAGTTCGGCAACAGGGTCGAACCAACGTAGATCATCGGGACCAACAGGTGAAAA
>JAMLIA010000136.1 GCA_023954495.1 Thermomicrobiales bacterium
GCGCGTGGCTGGGTGCCGTGCATCTGTTGCTGATGTCACTGGCGGTCATGGCGACCGGCAACCACTACCTGCTCGACATCGTCGCAGGGCTGGCGGTCGTCAGCGTCGCGCTGGGAATTGATTGGGTGCTCTTCCACCGCCGCAACGGTTCGGTCGTTCAGATGATGACCAGCCCACGTACGGTCGCATATGGGACTGCACGATGAGTGATCCTCGTGTGCCGGAGCGCGGCGCGTCGACGGCCATCGTCGGCAGCGCGTTCGCCGAGCAGTCCGCGCCACGCGAGCGCGGCGCGATCTCGACGACGCAGCCGTGGTGGCAAACCGAGGGGCTGGCGCTGGCTGTCCTCGGCATCGTCACGCTCGTCGCAATCGTGCAGGTGTTCTTCCGCGGGGCGCTGATGGGGCAGGACACGGCGACGCAGTTCTACCCG
This sequence comes from Thermomicrobiales bacterium, assembly GCA_023954495.1. Taxonomy (NCBI): domain Bacteria; kingdom Pseudomonadati; phylum Thermomicrobiota; class Thermomicrobia; order Thermomicrobiales; species Thermomicrobiales bacterium. Next base: position 434 of record JAMLIA010000136.1, read on the forward strand.
TGGTACGACTACCTCGGCGAGCGCCTACGCTCCGGCAGCATCCCCGGCTGGAACCCGTACCAGTTTTCCGGCGCGCCGTTCGCCGCCGACCCGCAGTCGGGCTGGACCTACCTCCCGGCGATGGTGCTGTTCAGCCTGTTCTCGCTGCCGGTCGCCATCCCCGTCTTCCTGACGCTGCACCTCGTGCTGGCCGGTGGGGCGACCTACGCGCTCGCTCGACTCCTGCGCCTCGGCGTCAGCGGCGCGCTCGTCGCCGCCATCGCCTACGAGCTGTCGGGGCCGGTCTATGGCCGTTCGGTCTGCTGCGCCGCCGGGTTTGAGGTCGCGACATGGGCACCGGTCGCGCTGGTCGGGGCCGAGCTGGCTATTCAGCGCCGCGACATGGTCGGTCGCTTCGTCGGCTGGTTCATCGCCGGGCTGGCGATCAGTCAGGCGCTGGCTGCCTGGCTTGGTCAGGGCTCGTACTACGTCCTGCTGATGGTTGGCGCGTTCATCGCCTACCGCACGCTGCTCGCGCCGGAAGCGTTCGCGAGTGCCTGGCGCTCCCGCATCAGCGGCGCGTTCATGCACGGGGGTGCGGTGCTGGCGATCGGCTTCGGTCTGGCTGCTGCCGGTATCCTGCCGCGCCTCGCCTATATCGAGGCGACCAACGTCTCGGGCGGGCAATACGGCGGTGCGAGCGATTGGGCGTCACAAATCGGCGGCGTGACCTGGTCGATGCTGTTCCACCGCATCCTCGATCCGACGCTGCACTATCCGGGTGCGGCGGCTGGTGCGTTGGCGCTGCTGGCGCTGATTCTGGCGCGCGGCTGGATCGGCACGCGCTTCTTTGCCGGATTCGGCATCGCCGCGATGGTGCTGGCCATGCCGATCGAGACGCCGCTGCATCGCCTGCTCTATCTGGTGTTGCCGCGCTTCGAGGCGCTGCATCAGCACTGGCCGGAGCGCATCGCTGTTGTCGCCTACATCACGGCAGCGCTGCTGGCCGGTGCAACGATCGACGCGCTGGAGCGTCGCCAGCCACGACCGCGCACACTGGCGGTCGCGGCGGCAGTCCCCCTCATCATCATCGGCGTGCAGGTGCTGTTCGGCGTCGGGTTACCGCTGGCCGCGATTCTCGCGGTGGTCGGAGCAGCGGCCATTGTCGGGCTGAGCGCCGTGCCGAGCTTCCGCTTCGTCCGCTCGGCGGCGGCTCCAGCGATGATCCTGATCGTCACCGCCGACCTGCTACTCGGGTTCCACGGCGTCCGAGAAAACGCGCCCTACGGAGGCTTCCACCGGGTCGACATAGAGAGCTACTTCTCAGCCACCGGCGCGGTCCACTTCCTCCGCCGCTCGACGGTCGACGAGCCGGCGCGCTACATCGGCTACGACCCGCAGGAGCGCGTGACCGAAAACGGCCAGGTTGTCCTCTATCGCTATCAGTTCGGCGATCAGGAGACGGCTTCGCTGCTGGTGAACAATCGCGCGACGATGCACGGGATCGACGATGCGCAGGGCTACAATCCGGTCCAGCCGAGCCGCTACGTCGATCTGATGACGGCGCTAAACGGCTCGGCGCAGGAGTACCACGGCGCGAACGTCTTCCCGAACGGGATCAATTCGCCGTTGGTCGACCTGCTGAACATCCGTTACCTGATCGTGCCGTCGGTTCCAACCGACTCGCGGCCCGACCTCGACAAGCTGGCTGAGACGTTCCCGATCGTCTACGCCGACCGCAAGGTCACGATCATGGAGAACCCCGACGCCCTGCCGCGCGCCTGGATCGTCCATGACGCGCAGGTAGCAACGCCGGACGCCACGCTCACGCTCCTCGCCGACGGCAGCGTCGATCCGCGTGAGGTCGTCCTGCTGGAGACAGCGCCGCCTGAACTGGCACCGGGCGATGGCAACGACGCGGTCAGCGTGACGGCGCAGTCGCCGGACTCGATGAGGCTGGCAACGTCCACCAGCGCCGACGGCATGCTGGTCGTCAGCAACGGCTACGATCCGGGCTGGAAGGCGTGGGTCGATGGCGAACAGGTCGAAGTCGTGCCGGCCGATCACGCCCTGCAGGCGATCCCGCTGCCGGCTGGCGAGCACACCGTGACGCTGCGCTACGAGACGCCCGGACTCAACCTCGGTCTGGCGATCACCGGGACGACCGTGCTGCTGCTCATCATCGGTTGGTTCGTCATCCGTCAGCGCGCCAACGGTCGCAGACCGGACGGCGGCGCTACGAGCGGAAGAGTTGACGCGCGAGGAAGAAGACGTTGGCTGGTCGCTCGGCGAGTCGGCGCATGAAATACGGGTACCAACTCGTGCCATACGGCACATAGACCCGCATCCCGTAGCCCTCGTCGGCCAACTTTTGCTGCAAGTCCCGCCGCACACCGTAGAGCATCTGGAATTCGAACTGCTCGGTTGTGACGCGACCGCTGCGCACCTGACCGCGCACCAGATCGAGCATCGCTTCGTCGTGCGTGGCGATGGCTGGGAATGTACCGGCTTCCAGCAGGCGCTCAACGTGGCGACGATAGGCGGCGTCCACGTCGGCTTTGCGCGGATAGGCGATCGTTTCCGGCTCCTGATAGGCACCCTTGACGATGCGGACGCGCGCCGTACGCTCGATCATCTCTTCCAGATCGGTCTCGGTGCGATAGAGCATCGACTGCAGCACGATACCGACGTGCTCGCCGTGCAGGTCGTGGATGCGGCGGAAGAGCGCGAGCGTGCGCTCGGTATAGGGCGAGCCCTCCATATCGATCCTGACGAACCCGCCCATCTCGGAGGCACGGCCGACAATCGCTTGCAGGCGCTGCCAGGTCGTGTCCTCGTCGAGGTCGAGTCCGAGCATGGTCAGCTTGATCGAGATGTGGACGTCCAGCTGCTCGCTGTGCAGCCGCTCCAGGACGGCGAGGTAGGCGTCGGCGGCTGCCTGCGCGGCGGCCTGGCTGGACACGTTCTCACCCAGCAGATCGAGCGTCACCTGCTGGCGACGCGCCAGGATCGAGCGAATCTGGACCAACGCTTCATCGAGATCTTCGCCTGCGATAAACCGCGTAATCAGCGGTCGGGTCAGGCGCGACCCACGAACGATCCGTTCCATCCGCTGGTTACCTGCGAGCCACATCAACATCGCGCGCAGCATCGTGTCCCTCCGCCGATCCATCCCATCTCAGCGCCAATCAGTGTAACGCACGCGATGCCGTATCCGGATAGAATCAGGCTACTTGCGAAGACCACGCGGAAGAGCGGCCCATGTTCGGACTGACGCCGGAGACGGTGATTCGCGATAGCCTCTACGATTTGATTCCGCTCTCACGCGAGGCGGCGGCCATCCTCGCCACGCCCGCGTTCCTGCGCCTCGACGGCATCCAACAGCTCGGCTTCGTCTCACGCGTCTGGCCCGGCGCGAAGCACACTCGCTTCGAGCACTCGCTCGGCGTCATGCACCTGATGCTGCAGGCGCTGACGCATCTCAACGAGCGCGGCGCAGCCATTCCGGACGAGACGGCGCGGGTCGCCATCGCCGCCGCGCTGCTGCACGACATCGGCCACTACCCGTTCAGCCACGCAATCGAAGAGCTGGGTGCGCCGATCGCCAGCCACGAGCAGGTCGGACGGCAGATCGTCACCAAGTC
>JAMLIA010000137.1 GCA_023954495.1 Thermomicrobiales bacterium
GGTGCGCGCCCAGGTGCGCTGGAAGGCGTCGGTCGCCGGAGTCTCGGCAGCCGCCGACCAGGCGATGCTGGCCGCGGCGAAGAGGACGGCGATGACTCCAACGATGCGCGCTCGCCTGAGAACTCGGTTGTGCATAATGCGATGCCTTTCCAGCATGTCGGCACAGGTGTGGCGGTGAACTGATAACGGCACAATACGCCTGCTCGCATCAATGTTCAACGCCCCGCAGGTGCGGGGCGTTGGTGCAGGAGTCGTGAGCTATTCGGACTTGAACTCGCAATACAGCTTGCGGAGTGGTTCATGCACGTTCCACTCGCCCGTCCAGCCCGGTGGGAAGGTCATTGCGTCGCCAGGGCCAAGCTCGACGACAGTGCCATCTTCTGCGGTGCAGGTCATGCGTCCGCTGACGATCTGAATGAATTCGCCGCGTCCGGCGAAGCTCGCCCGGAACGTGCCGGCATCGCACTCCCAGATGCCGGTTCCGACGCGCTCATCCGGGCTGACCCAGACCTCACGTCCGCGTGTTTCCATCGTGCCACCCACGGCAGACTTGATTTCCCCCCAGACCTCGACCGGCGAAGATGCCGCCGTCTGCGGATCCAGCTTCAACGACATTGTTTAATCCTCTCCACCCATGCGCCACAGTGCGCGCCAGGCGCGCGGCATCTCAGCACTCCAGAGCCGCTGTGCGAAGCTCGGCTTCTCCGGATATGCGCCAGCACGCTCGACCTCCTCGGCGGCGCGATAGCGACCGCGTCGGACCAGCGAGTAACCAGCCCAGCGGATTGGCTCGGGCTCCCACTCCATCGGGGTGTGGTGCGTCATCGGCAGCCGTGTCAGATCGGTATCGGCCTCGGTGATCAGATCGGCCAGAACCCGACCTGACAGGTTGGCAGTTGCCACGCCCTCGCCGCTGTAACCATAGGCCATCCCGACACCAGTGCGCTTGTCGAACTGCATGATCGGCATGTGGTCGCGCGGGACGCCGAAGACGCCGCCCCACGAATGCGTGAAGCGCGTACCGGCCAGCATCGGGAACCAGTCGAGCGCCGATTGTCGCGCGTGCTCGAAGATCTCCTCCTGCAGATTCAGTTCGTCGGTAATAGCGGAATTGAACGGGTACTTGCCGCGATACGGTCCAAACGCGATCCGACCATCAGCGGTATGGTTCAGGTATCCGCCTTTCGTGCCAAAGCCGCCAACGACATCGCGATGCTGCCAGCGAATCTGCTCCCAGATCTCGTCCGAGAGTGGCTCGGTGATGACGATGTGCGATGTGGCCGGGACGATCCGGCGGCTGACCTGCGGGATCTGCGACAGATACGCCTCGCCGGCCAGCACAATCGCCTTCGCCGAGACGTTGCCCCGCTCGGTATCGAGGCGCGGCAGTGGGCCCGGTACGAACTGCGTCACGCGGGTCTGCTCGTAGATCGTGCCGCCGTGGCGCTCGACCGCGTGGGCGAGTCCGCGCGCGAGCCGCGCCGGCTGGACGGCAGCGCCTTCCATATTCCAGAACGAGCCGACCGCGCCAGCGACCCGGATGCGCTCCTCGGTCTCGGCCTTGTCGAACAGGCGGTAGTGATCCTCCAGCCCGATCGAGCGGTACTCGTTGTACATCTCTTCGAGCTTGGGCAGGTCGTATCCCGCGCGCGCGATCTCCAGCTCGCCGCCCTTGGCGTAGTGCGCGTCGATGTTCTCTCGCTCGCAGACCTCGCCGACGTTGTCGACCGTCTCGTACATGGCCAGCGAGACGGCTCGCGCCGCGTCACGCCCGTACTTCTCGGTCAGGTCCGACGGTGAGTAGGGGAAGCCGGAGAAGCACCAGCCACCATTGCGACCGGATGCGCCGAATCCGGCGATCTCCGCCTCCAGCACAACAACCTTTAATGAAGGATCGCGCTGCAGAAGGTGGTAGGCGGTCCAGAGGCCGGTGAACCCTGCGCCAAGGATGGCGACATCAACTGAGATCGATTCATCCAGCGGCGGACGCGCGGTCAGATCGTCCCCGGAGTTCTCCAGCCAGAAGCTGTACCTTGCGTAGTCTTTCATTCACTCTCCCTGTCATCGCGCGAATAATGCGCGCTGTCTCCTGTCATTGGCCGGAGTGCTGCGCATACGCATACGCGTGCGAACGGCCACGGTCGCGGGCAGGAGACGGACGCGATGGTCTCATGTGCGGAGGGAAAGTGTCAATCAACGGTATACTGGCCTGTCAGAGTTTACAGGTCCAATCGGTATGATGTTGACACGAATCAGGGGGCATGAGAGCATCCCCGGCGGTCGGACAACCATTGGGCCGGGTGGGGACGTATATCGTCATAGCCGATTGGAACAGATAACCGTCGCTGTGGCGGTGGCCGGCAGTTGTGCCACATTGGCTGAGGCTCGCCGTGATTGCGCAGCCTGCATTTCCGAGGAACAACTCATCAGTTTCTCACGGCAAGTCGCCGGTCGCAGTTGAGGGTAAGAGGAGTGACCACGATGGACGAACGACCGTTGAATGAATTGCGCGCTGACCTGTTTCGGCAGGCCAGCCGCCTGTCCCGCCGCGACGTTATGCGGCGTGGCCTCGCGCTCGGCCTGAGCGTGCCGACAATCGGCTACCTGCTGGCAGCCTGCGGCGGCGACGATGACGAGGGTGGTTCGACTGAGGCAACCGTTGCTCCGACCGCCTCCGGCAGCGAGCCGACCAGCGCCGATAGCGCCGAGGCGACTGAGCCTGCCGCAAGCAGCCCGGACACAGGCTCGACCGGCGACACGCCGTGGTACGTCGATCCTGCGCCGGGCGATCCGGTATCGGGCGGCACCGTCAACTACCTGCTCTACGAAGACCCCGACTCGATGAACCCCTATATCGGTCAGACGAGCATCGCCTCGCAGGTGACGACCGTCATCCTGGAGCCGCTCGCCGAGACGCTGCCGAACGGTGACTGGAGCCCGGTGCTGGCCGCCGAGATCCCGACACTCGAGAATGGTGGCATCACCGAAGACCTGCTGACCGTCACCTGGAAGCTGCGCGAGGGCGTCCTCTGGCACGACGGTGAGCCGTTTACGTCCGACGACGTCAAGTTCTCCTGGGAGGCCGCGTCCGATGTTGACGCCGGCTCGGCATTTGCATCCGAGTTCACCAAGGTCGCCTCGGTGGAGACACCCGACGATCTGACCGTCGTCGTGACCTACTCCGAGTTCAACCCCGCCTACGTCGATCAGTTCAAGTACATCATCCCGCGCCACGCCACCGGCGAGATCAGCGACATGATGAACTGGGACTTCAACCGCACACCAGTCGGCACCGGCCCGTTCAAGTTCGAGGAGTGGGCGGCGGCTGACCACATCACTGTCGTCAAGAATGAGGACTATCGCGAGGAAGGCAAGCCCTACCTCGACGCGATCAACTTCCTCGTCGTGCCGTCTGAAGAGTCGCGCAGTGCCCAGATGCTGCAGGGCGATGCCCACGTCATGCTCTGGCCGGGCTCCGAGGCGAGCGACAAGTTCCGCGATTCCGAGGTCGTGCAGACGCGCATCGCACCGGGCATCTGGACGGTGGCCATGCGCTTCAACCTCTCCAAGCCATTCGATAACGACGCCGGCGTGGAGCCGCCGCACCCGCTCTTCGGCGATCCGGAGTTCCGCAAGGCGATCGGCTTCGCCATCAACCGCGACCGTATCGCCAACGAAGTGCTGAACGACTCAGTGATCATCGACTCCGTTCTGGCGGTCGGCTGGATCATGGCCGAGGTCGACACCTGGGTCTACGACCCGGACGAGGCCGCCTCCATCCTCGACGCCGCCGGCTGGACGCTCAACGGCGACGTGCGCGAGAAGGACGGCGTCAAGGCCGAGTTCGTCTGCAACGGCTACACCGGTTACCTGCCGAACGAGCTGCAGCAGCTGGCGATCCAGGAAGACCTGGCCAAGGTCGGCATTACGATGAAGATCGAGAACCAGGACTTCGCCGTCA
>JAMLIA010000138.1 GCA_023954495.1 Thermomicrobiales bacterium
GGATTCTTCAAGGACGAGGTGTTCTTCGCCGGCGCTGCCGAGCGCGGCGGCGTCATTCCGCTGCTCGCTGTGGCCGGCGCGGCGCTGACGTTCGCTTACAGCTGGCGCTTCTGGGGCGGCATCTTCGTTGGGCGCGTTGTCACCGAGCCGCGCCGCATCCCGCTCGTGATGATCGTGCCGATCGTCTTCCTCGGCGCGCTGGTGCTCTTTCTGGGCATCTTCCCCGGCGTGGCAGCCAAGATCGCGGAAGAAGCGGGCTCAGCCAGCGTTCGTGCCCCGCTGGTCATGCACCTTGCCTATCACTTCAACCTGGAAGCCCCGAACGTGATGGCGATGGCGACCTGGGCGGCCGGGCTGCTCCTCGTTGCGACGTCATCCCGTTGGGCGTTCATTCCCCGCCGCATCGCGCGGGCGAGTCGCCATGTCGGGCCAGATCGCTTCGGTGCGTGGGTGATCGGCGCGCTCAATGGTCTGTCGCGTCGCTTGCATGCCTACGAGGTGCAGACGCTTCAGCAGCGGGTGGGCACGATCTTCGTCGCTGCGGCGATCCTCGTTGGCGTAACGATCCTGTTTGCGCCGCCGTGGCCTTCGTATCGCGTCGGCCGGTTCCCGGTTGATGAGTGGCCGCTGGCACTGTTCCTCGCTCTCGCCGCGCTCGCGGGTATGGTGGCGACGTTCACGAGCGGTCGCCTGTCGCTGGTCCTGGCGTTGTCGGCGGTCGGCTACTCAATCTCAGCCGTCTTCGTCTTCATCGGCGCGCCGGACGTCGCGCTCGTGGCCGTGCTGATCGAGACGATGATGACGCTGCTCCTGCTGGGAGTCATCAGCCTGTTGCCACGGGATATCGACCAGACGCAATTGACGGAGTCCATACAGCAGCGGCGACGTGGCCGCGTCATTGGCGTTCTCGCGGCAGGGTTTGCCTTCGCCATTGCCTGGGGTGTCCTGTCCCGCCCGGCTCCCGACCCGACGATGTCGCGACAACTCATTACGCTGACACCATCGGCCCACGCCAGCGATATCGTGACCGCGATTCTGGCGGACTTCCGTGGGCTGGATACGATGGGAGAGATAACGGTCATCGCTATCGCTCTGCTTGGTACGCTGGCCCTGTTTACGGCACGGAGACGAGTGTGAACCGATGAGCAGCACGCTGTTGACGACAACGGTCTCCCGCCTGATCCTCGCGCCGACGCTGGTGACAGCCGTTGCGTTTGTCGTGAAGGGCTATGCCAGCGCCGGAGACGGCTTCAGCGCCGGGGTTGTGGCCGGGACTGCCGTCGTCGTTCAGTTCATGGCGGTCGGGCCGCGCGAGATGGCCAACCGGTTCCCGCTCCTGCGCTACGCGCCGTGGCTCACGTTTGGTGGTCTGGTGCTTGGGCTGCTGACTGCGTTTGCGCCGCTGGCGTTCGGCTACCCGGTGCTGACCCACTTCCCGCGCCCAGATGAGCACGTGCCGCACCTGGGGCTGTTAGCGATGCACACAGCGATCCTCTTCGATGTGGCGGTCTTCCTGATTGTGTTCGGCTTCATCGTATCGCTGCTCGGCCTGATCGGCGGTATTGGCGTGGAGGGAGAGTCGAAATGATCCTGGCGCTGGCATTGGCAGTCGCCGTTCTCTTCGGCTCGGGTGCCTACCTGCTCGTCAAGCGCGACCTCGTGCGTGTTGTCGGCGGCATTCTCCTGATGTCCAACGCGGCGAACCTGTTTATCGTATCGACCGGCCTCACGCGCGGTCGCGAGCCGATCTACCCGCTGGAACCTGGCGTCACCGTCAGTGATCCGCTCGTGCAGGCGCTGGTGCTGACGTCGATCGTCATCACGTTCGGTACGGCGGCTGTTGTCCTTGGCCTGGTCTATCAGGTCTATCGTGGCACGACGTCGGAGGCGGTTGAGCCGGAGCCGGAGAATCCACCGACGACGTGGGAGACGGAGGATCGATGAGCGACGGCGCATTGCTGCTCCTGCCGTTGGGGATCGCCTGGTTCGCGGCGCTCCTGCTCTCGCCGCTCGACGGACGCCGTCGCTGGGTGGGCTGGTTCGCAGTCTCTGCGCTCGGCGCTGGTCTGGCGGCCTGGGTCTGGCTGGCGGTGCGTGTCTGGCGCTCCGGCCCGGTCGAGATGATCGCCGGAAACTGGGGGCCGGGCGTCGGTATCCGTCTGCGAGCTGACGAGCTCGGCATCGCGTTCGCGCTCGTCTCCATCATCGTCCTGCTCGCGGCGCTCGTCTACGAGGTCCTCGGCGGCGTTCACGAGCGCGCACTCCCGGAACTGGTCCTGTTCATGGCGACTGGCCTGACCGGTGTCTTCATGACCGCCGACATCTTCAATTTTTATGTCTTCTTCGAGATCGCGATGATCTCGTCGTTCGTGCTGGCCAGCTACGGCACGGAGGCTCGTCACTATCGCGCGGCGCTGACGTTTACGCTGGTCAACGTGCTCGGTTCGGTTGTCTTCCTCTCCGGTATTGCTTCCCTCTATCACCTGACTGGCACACTGGATATGGACGCCGTCGCCATTCGCGCTGCCGATGCTTCGTCCGGGTCAGTCATGCTGACCGCCGTCCTCATCTTCGTTGCCTTCGGGCTGAAGTTGGGCCTCTTCCCATTCCACGCCTGGGTGCCGCTGGTGTATCGCGACACATGGCCGGCCGTCGCGGCGATCCTCAGCGCGGCGCTGGCCAATATCGGCAGCTACGGTCTGCTGCGCTTCGGTGCCGGCCTGCTGCCGCGTGAGCTGGATCTGACGGCCGGCGGCATCATCCTGCTCGGCAGCCTGAGCATCATCTACGGCGCGATACAGGCGATCGGTGCGCGCACGGGGAGCGAGGTGATCGCCTGGTCGTCGATCGGACAGGTTGGCTACATCCTCGTCGCCATCGGCATCGGTGGAAAGATCGGCCTCGAAGCAGCCGTGCTCTACGCGCTCATCAATGCGCTGAACAAGCTGGTGCTGTTTCTGGCCATTGGCCTGCGCGGCTGGCTGGTTGGCGCATCTGTCGCGGTCGCCGCATTCAGCGTGGCGGGCGTCCCGCCGACAGCCGGATTCTTCGGCAAGCTCGACATCTTCCGCGCCAGCGTGGATGCAGGCCGAAATGCGCTTGTCGTGCTGGTCATCGTCGGTGGCGCGTTGTCTCTGGTCTACATGTTCCAGTTCTATCAGCATCGCTTCTGGATGAAGACTGCCGACGAGTCGGTCAGTCCGCTCAGTAGCCGTTTGTTCGTGCTGGGGCTGGCGGTCGTGATCGTGGCCGTTGGCGTCTGGCCCGAACCGTTGCTGGCGCTCAGTGCGCGAGCGGCGGCGGTGCTGCCGGGCGGTGGCGCATGAGCGGCTTCCTCGTGCGGCTCGTCCTGCTGAGTGGCGTCTGGCTGCTCGCGCTGGGCGATGTCAGCTTCGGCGATTTGGTGATTGGCCTGCTCCTGTCAGGTGGGCTGCTCTGGTTGCTCGGCTACCATCACTCATCCCGCACGCCACACGTCGTCGTCGGGCGCGTCATGTATTTCGTGCCGTTTGCCTGCGCTGCGCTGTACCAGATCATCCTCGGGACCATCGACGTGTCAGCCGTGATCCTGGGCAGGCGCGAGGCGAAGCCCGCCTATGTCGCCGTGCCGATCGGCGACCGCACGCCAAACGGTGTCGCGGTGACGACCTGGTTGACAACATTGATCCCCGGGTCGGCATTGGTGGAGATCGAGGATGAGAGCAGCGTCATGGTGTTCCACGTTCTCGATGTGGCCGAGCCGGGCCAGTTTATCGACAATCTCGATCGGTTCTACCAGCGCTATCAGCGCCAGGTCTTTCCGTAGGTCGGCACGAAAGGAGGGCAGATGCATTCGATCGTGTTCGATATCGCAACGATGTGGGTCATCATCCTGATCGGTCTGGGTGTTGTGCTCACGTTGCGCGCTGATTCAGTGATGCTTCGGATTCTGGCGCTGG
>JAMLIA010000139.1 GCA_023954495.1 Thermomicrobiales bacterium
GGCGAATAATCGTCGAGATTCCGCCGATGTGATCCGGCGTTCTCTTCCAGCAACAAGAGCTCGTGCCGTCGTTTGCCAAAAGCAATAAACAGCGCCAGCAGGACTATGCAGACATAGAGCCACGGACTGATCGGCACCGATATGACCACCGCCCCGCCGGCAGCCCGCAGCACAAAACCTCCGGCGATCGCAAACGCGTCGACGATGACGAGCTGTTTCAGTACCAAACTGTAGGTGATCATCAGCACGATGTAGCCAGCGACAATTAGCCCGAATTTTGGCGCAAGGAGGAACGCAAGCGGAAGCGCTAGCGCCAGCGCAGCAGCCGCGATGAAGCGTGCAACCAATGGAGAAACAGCACCAGAGGCGATGGGTCGGTTGCGCTTTGTGGGATGCAAGCGGTCCGATTCGACGTCGCGAAGATCGTTGATGACATACGTAGCGGAGCTGGCAAGACAGAATGCGATGAACGCGCCCAGCGACATGGCAAAGCGATGGCCATCGAGGAGCCGATGGTCAAAGACCAGTGCTGCGAAGACGATCGCATTCTTGGTCCATTGGCGGGGTCGAAGCAGCCTGAACAATGCAGCCAGAGACGGGCTCGATTCCACCGAGCCCGTCTCGTCCGGTTGACGCGTTTCGCTCGTTGTCGATTGATGCGAGGTATCTAGTTCGGCGCTATCCCACCGACGTGATACTCGTTGCTGGGGCTCCAGAGCAACCATCCGTTTCCACCGAAGTCGTCCGCTGCCTGAATCTGCGCGGCAACTTCAGCATCTCCGTACTCGATCCCCTCGCCATACGAGAAGTCCTGGAGCCACGGTCGCAACTTATAGGCTGCGTCAGGCACCTTCGCGGCACCGTTGACCAAACTGCTGTAGATGACGTCATAGGGATGGTTGTTCGGTATATCCAGCCCCAAGTCGCCAGGGTAGAAGTGCGACGGGTAGATCATCGGGCACACAATATCGACCAATGGTGCGATGGCCGCAAAGTTCTGTCCGATGCCGCCGTCTCCGTCATCCCACATCGTCAGGCCAAAGATGTCGACGGCGAGAAGGGATCCGGTCGGCTCAAGCGCCTGGTGCATCTGGCCGAGAAAGCCAGTGATCGCATCGAGGCGAGTTTCATCCGCGTATTGTGCGCCGTAGTCGGCATCCTCCAGTAGTCCGTCTGATGGGAACCGAATGTAGTCAAGCTGAATCTCGTCAAAACCGAGGTTCGCCGCCTCGACTGCGAGATCGATGTTGTACTGCCAAACCTCGCGCTCATGGGCATTGACCCAGGCAAGCCCGTTCCACGTCGTCCACAGGCCACCCGTTGTCACGTCATGAATCGCCAGGTCCGGTCGCGCCTCGGCAAGCAATGGATCCTCGAAGCAGACGATGCGAGCGATGGTGTAGATCCCGCGATCCTTCATCTCTTTCAGGCGCTGGCTGACATCGAACTTCGGGTTCTTGGCCCCGATCGTCGCGACCATCGGAACCTGCGTGTCGTAAAAGACCTGGCCAGTCGAATCCTTGAGGTCAAGGACGATAGCATTGACCGCGGTTGTGTCAGCGATCTGAAGCTTTTGTTCCCAGAGATCGTCGTTACCACCGACCGGGCCGCTCACGTAGATCGCCTTGATGCGGTTATCTTCGAGTTGCGCATCAAATTTCAGCGAGTCGTTCAGCTCGCCGGTGGCGTCCTTGAATCCGGTGCGGCTCACAGTGATCGTGCCCTCTTCAGGCACGCCCGGCACGCGATAGGTTCCATCGGCAGCCGTCGTCGCTGTCGCTTGTCCAACGGACACAACGGCACCAACAACCGGATTGCCACTTGTATCGGTGATGAGGCCAGTGAGCACATCGGGCCGGATCGCGAAGTCGAGCTTTGCGTCCTGCCCAACTGTCTCGGTCGCGACGGTTGCGCCTTCAAGCTGCACCGTCAGCGTGTCGCCCTCGCTGACATCCGCCAGCAGGTACCTGCCCTCAGCATCAGTCGTCGCGGCAACGCTCTGACCGTCAGCGCGCGTTAGCACAACGATGACGCCTGCCATCGCGTCACCTGATCGTGAGTTTGTCACCGTACCGGAAATCGTCGTTGGCCGGAGCAGCACCTCAATGTTGCTCTTCTTATCCTGTATCGCTACCTCGGCACCCGCGTAGTCTGGCCGCGTGATCGTGAGTACCTGCGCGGTCTCATCGTCGACGCTGAACTTGCCATCGTCGCCTGTCGTTGCCGTGGCGTTTGCGGTGGATACGGTCGCTCCAGCGACCGGCTTGCCGGTGTAGGCGTCTTTGACAATGCCAGATAACCCGGTCGGGTCGTCACCCTGGAATGCAAACGTCAGGAGGAAGCCAAGGAGCGGCAGAATCAGCAAGAGGCTGTACCACCAACTGATTGCTGGCCATGGACGTTGTCGTGGCCTGCCGAGCTGTCGATCGGGAATCAACCGGGTCCTCCTGCTAGTCGTCTGCAACAGGTACACTCTGACGGAGTGCAATCGCTTCCCGTACCACCGCAGTCGAGTTCAAGGTGTATTGCAGTGCAATTTCTCAGAGCGAAACCTGATCGTGGCACAGATTGCTCGGCAAAGTGTACAACGCCCTTCCAGACAGGCGACAACACGAGCAATTGTCAAAGGTTACGTGGTTGCCGCAATCGGAGCGCCTCGTATAATCCTCGCGGTGCAGGGGAGTCAGCGTAGCGCAACGAAACGTGGGGGGAATGACAGGCCTGGTCGACCGTAAGGACTCAGACAGCCCGCAGGTAGTAACGTCATTTGAGGATGTCATGCTCGCGATGCGTGACGACATGTCGCGCGTCGAGGAGCGAGTCCGACTCGCCGCTCAGGTCGAATACCCCGGATTGGGTCGCCTGCTCCAGGCGATTGTCGAATCCGGCGGCAAACGACTTCGCCCGCTCCTGCTGCTTCTGGCCGCCAAGCCGTTTGAGTACAACATTGAGCCACTCGTCCCGGCGGCGGCAGGCGTCGAACTCCTGCACACAGCCTCCCTCGTCCACGATGACACCATCGACACGTCGCAGCTGCGGCGCGGTCAACCGACGCTGAACTCGCTCTTTGATTCCGGCACGGTCATCCTGATTGGCGACTACCTGTTTGCCCAGTCGGCGATCCTCGCGGCGGCGACGATGAATCCGCGCGTAGTAGCAGTGTTCGCGTCATCTCTGGCCGACATCTGCGACGGTCAGCTTCGCGAAGTCTTCACCGCTCATCGTCTCGACCAGTCGACCGAGGAATATGCCCACCGCATCTACGGCAAGACTGCGTCGCTATTCGCGGGCGCGGCGGAGATGGGTGCCATCCTTGGCGAAGCGGACGAGGCCCAGATCCTGGCGATGCGCGGCTTCGGCGGCGATGTCGGCATGGCGTTCCAGATCATTGACGATGTGCTGGATCTGCGTTCAAGTGCCGACGTGACTGGGAAGACCGCCAATCTGGATCTGCGACAAGGCACGGTGACGCTGCCGACAATGCTCTATCGTCGCCGTATTTCCGGATCGCCCGAAGAGGATCTGCTGCAGACAGTCATTGACGGCAAGAATGTCACGGACGAGCACTACCTCGACCTGGCTCAACGCATCGAAGATTCCGGCGCAATTGACGAGGCTGTAGCGACCGCGCAGAACTATGTTCGTTCTGCGCTTGACCGACTCGCGTTTGTCCACGATGCACAGCTGCTGGCGTCGTT
>JAMLIA010000140.1 GCA_023954495.1 Thermomicrobiales bacterium
GTGCATGCCGCCGGCCAGCAGCTGTGGATGCACGTCTGCTCGCAGCCCTCTATTTACATGGTGGCCGATGCTGTGGAGGAGGCGCTGCGCCGCCATCCCGCGCCACATCGCCATCGCATTGAGCACGCCGCCGACTACCTGATCGACGAGGCGGACATGCGGCGGATTCGCGATCTCGGCATCCGCATCGTGACGACGCCGCAGTTCATCTACGCCCAGGGCGACGTGCTGTCCCTGCCGAACAGCCAGCGTTTCCCGCGCAAATTCCGGCTGCGCACTCTGATCGATCACGGCTTTGAGGTCATTGGTTCGAGCGACACGACCGGCAGCGTGCCGGACGGCATCGCTCCGCTGTTCAACATCGCCTGCGCCGTCACGCGCCGCACGCTCTCCGGCCGACAGTACGTGCCGGAGGAAGCCATCACCGTTGAGGAAGCGCTGAAGCTCTACACCCGCTGGCCGGCAGCCGGCACGTTCGAGGAACGAGACAAAGGCTCGATCGCGGTCGGCAAGCTCGGAGACTTCACCGTCCTCTCCGACGACCCACGGCGTGTCACGCCGGACGCGCTCTTTGATCTGCGCGCCGAAGCGACGATCATCGACGGGGATGTTGTTTGGGAGCGTGGGTGAGCGGGGCGTCCTTGCCTTCACCCGCACCGATCTCTCTCCCCACCCCCCAAGCCCGGCAAGGGCAGTGGACTATACTTGGGCGTTATGGTGACGCACCGGCGGCGACAGGCCAGCACGACGACGACAGGGACCGCCGACTGGCGCGTCTTCGTTGCTGTGCCAGTGAGCGAGGCGGTTCGCGCGCGGATGAGAGATGTTGCCGACGCGCTCGCGCCGCAGGGTTGGCCGATGCGCTGGGTGCGGCCGGATCTGGCGCACCTGACGCTGCGGTTCTACGGCAATGTAGCCAGCGACCGCGTGCCGGACCTGGCTGCGCGGATCGCGCCCGTTGCGCAGAGTGCCCAGCCATTGCAACTGGAGGCGACGACGATCGGTGCGTTTCCGTCTGAGCATCGACCGCGCGTCATCTGGCTCGGACTGGCCGGCGACATCGGGCCGCTGGGTGTGCTCGCCGCAGCCGTGACGACCGCGACGAACGACTATGGCCCACCGGAGCGGCGACCGTTCGCGCCGCACATCACGCTGGCGCGTCTGCGCGATGGCGCTGCGGCCCCGTCCGATTTCCGGCAGGTAGTGGCGAGCGTTGAGCGCCCAGCCGTTCCGTTTGTAGCGGATCGCCTGCAGCTCATCCGCAGCGTGCTGGGTGCGGGCGGACCGACTTATTCGACGCTGCACGAGTGGCGACTTGGCGCTGCGCCGGAGATCGACGATCACGGTTAGCGACCGACGACTTTGATAACGACATGACGTGCACTTCCGGATTGAAGCCGCTAACCCGAAGATCAGGAGCCTCCCGATGACCGATATGTTTGACCGCCTCAAAGAGCTGGATCGTCGATTCGACGAACTGACCCAGATGCTCGGTGATCCGGCGATTGCCACCGATCCCGACAAGCTGATCGAGTTCGGACGCGAGCGCTCCGATATCGAGGATGTTGTCCTCGCCTATCGTGACCTGCGCGCGCTGGACGGCCAGATCGCCGACGCCGAGGTGATGGCCAGCGATGATGACGCCGAGATGGCCAGCATGGCCCGCGAGGAGCTCGATAGTCTGCGCTCCGACCGCGAGCCGCTGATCACACGGCTGCGTGCACTGCTGGTGCCGAAAGACCCCAACGACGAGAAAAACGTCATCGTCGAGATCCGCGCTGGTACCGGCGGCGACGAGGCCGCGCTGTTTGCCGCCGAGCTGGTGCGCCTCTACACGCGCTACGCCGAGCGGCAGGGTTGGAAAACCGACATCCTCAACTTGAACGAGACTGGCATCGGCGGCATCAAGGAGGCCGTGCTGGAGGTTCGCGGACGCGGTGCCTACAGCCACCTGCGCTATGAGAGCGGCGTGCATCGTGTCCAGCGTGTGCCGGTGACGGAATCCAGCGGGCGCATTCACACCTCAGCGGCGACCGTCGCTGTCCTGCCGGAGGCCGAGGATGTTGATATCCAGATCGACGAGAACGACCTGCGGGTGGACGTCTTCCGCTCGACCGGCCACGGCGGCCAGAGCGTCAACACGACCGACTCGGCGGTGCGCATTACCCACCTGCCGTCTGGCATCGTCGTCAGCTGTCAGGACGAGAAGTCGCAGTTGAAGAACCGGGCCAAGGCGATGGCAGTGCTGCGGGCGCGACTCTTCGATCTGGAACAGCAGCGGCTCGATGCGGAGCGTGGCGGCATGCGCCGTTCGCAGGTCGGCAGCGGCGATCGGTCTGAAAAGATCCGCACCTACAACTTCCCGCAGGATCGCGTCACCGACCACCGACTCAAGATGAACCTCAGCAATCTGCCGAGCGTGATGGATGGCAACATCGAGACGTTTGTCCGCGAACTGCAAGCCCTCGACCAGGCCGAGCGCCTCCAGCTCGCCGGCATGGCCTGAACCCGCGCGCGGCGTGAAGCACTCCCCACTCCGTACGGACAGGACCCGGCCTGTCCTCGCCGTGAGGCGACCCTCCCGCGCCGAATGGCCCTGTCTCAGATCTGCGCAATGGACGTTGGAAACCTGCTCTGACATGGCGAATGCGCGTTGCGTTGTCCATCCCACGTCATTCCGATACTTGCCGAATACGAATCGCTCGGCGCTGGGTGGTCGCCTCACGGCGAGGACAGGCCAGGTCCTGTCCGTACGGAGCGATATGTGGGTCATGCCTTTGTCAGGCCGCGATTGTCTGGCGCGGGGGAGTCGCCTCACGGCGAGGACAGGCCGGGTCCTGTCCGTACGGAGCGATATGCGCTTTATGCGGCCATGATGCGAACGTATCTGGTGGCGTTGCAGCACGCGGCGGAGCGGTTGGCAGGTGCCAGCGATTCGCCGCGCCTGGACGCCGAGGTGCTGCTGCGTGAGGTGACGGGGCTGGATCGCGCCGGCTTGCTCTTTCGATATGCGGAGTCGCTGCCGGACGAGCAGGATGTCAGATTTAGCGCGCTCGTCGAGCGTCGCCTGGCCGGTGAGCCGATTGCCTACATCCTCGGGCGGCGCGCGTTCCGCACGATTGACCTGGCGGTCGATGAGCGGGTGCTGATTCCGCGACCCGAGACGGAGTGGATCGTCGATCTGGCGCTGGCCTGGCTGGCGCAGCACGGCGGTCCGCGCCGCGTTGTCGACGTCGGCACGGGCTCCGGCGCGATCGCCCTCGCGCTAGCGAGCGAGCTGGCGGCGATGCGGCGCGTCATCCAGATTGTCGGCGTCGATGTTTCGCGTGATGCGCTGGCGGTGGCGCGTTTGAATCGCGAGCGGCTGGGGCTGCGACAGCGCGTCGATCTACTCGCCAGCGACCTGCTGGCCGGGCTGAGCGGCCCGTTCGACCTGATCCTCGCCAACCTGCCCTACTTGCGACCGGATCAGACTCATCCGTCGACCGACCGCGAGCCGCAGCTGGCGCTCTTCGCCGGGCTGGATGGCTTCGATCTCTATCGGCGGTTGCTGTACGAAGCGAGGGACATGCTTGTGCCCGGCGGCCTGCTGGTTGGGGAGATCGACCCGGCGCAGGCGGACCTGGCGCTTGAGGTGGCGCTGAAGGTAATGGGTAG
>JAMLIA010000141.1 GCA_023954495.1 Thermomicrobiales bacterium
GTATTTCTATGGCACCGGACGCAGGAAGAGCGCCGTCGCGCGTGTTCGCCTGTACCCGGGTGCCGGTGAGTTCACGATCAACGGCAAGACGTCGGCCGAGTATTTCGGCGGACGTGACCTGTATCAGCAAATGCTGCGCCAGCCGCTGCAGCTGACCAACACGCTCGAGCGCTACAACGTCGTTGTGCGTGTCGTCGGTGGCGGTGTGACCGGCCAGGCCGGAGCAATCCGCCACGGCATCTCGCGCGCCCTCATCCGCGCTGACGAGGAGCTGCGGCCCGGCCTGAAGCGCGCCGGTATGCTGACACGCGATGCTCGCGTCAAGGAGCGCAAGAAGGTCGGTCTCAAGCGGGCCCGCAAGGCACCTCAGTACACCAAGCGGTAAAACGCTCGGTCGTACTGCGACCACGGACATATCCAAACGGCGGAGCGCTCAGCGCTCCGCCGTTGTCGTTTCTGCAAAGTTAGATCCGCTGTCGTTTACTCTTGGCAGGTTGCGCGGACGATACCGCCGTCGCGGCGATCCGCGCTCGGACGTCGCTGACCGTACGCGACAGCCGCCGCTGCGGCACGCCAGGCAGCCAGATGCCAAGCGATCGAGGGCTGAACTCCAGTGTCAGCGGACCGGAATAATCGATAGCACTCAGCTGGCCGATGGCGTCGTTCAGTGGGAGCGTTCCGTCACCGGGCAGCAGGTGGTCGCGGTACAGGCCATTGAGCACACCACCACGCAACTGCCGGTCACAGGCGTCGCTGAGGTGGATGTTCGCCAGCGCCGGTCCGGTTGCCTCGATGCACGTGGCCAGATCGAGCCCGAAGCTCGCGGCGTGGGCGAGGTCGAGACACACGCGCGTACCCCACTCACCAGCAACAGACGCCAGCCTGTGCATGTCGTCCAGCCACTGCCCGGGGATGCCATCCCAATTCTGAGCTCGGTTTTCGATTGCGAGCGTCAGCGTCGGATCGAGACGTTCGCGGAATTCAACGATCGCATCGAGCCAGTGCTGGATGGTCGATATTCGCCCGCTCGCGTCGAGTGGGGTGTGCAGGACGAGGACGCAGCAACCTTCAATCGCGGTGGCGGTCCTGATCGACGCCATATCAGACGCCGTCTTTTCATCCAGCGACTCTTCGCGGAATGACAGCGCGGCGTGTGCGGATGCGACAGTAACGCCAGCTCGATGCGCCTGCTCTGTGATGGCGCTTCCGCCATACGCTTGCAGTCGATTGGTCAGCATGACTTCGACCGCATCTGCACCAGCAGACCGAGCAATGCGAAGCGTTGTGCTGAGCGGATAAAACATGAGCGCGCCGACGGCGATGGACAGTTGCATGTGCAGAGTGGCCAGATCTACCAGGTGGATACACGGCGTAGCCGACTGGGCGCAGTGTAGCACTCGGCCCGACTATCGAACAGTATCCCTGGTCGGTTGAAACAGTCCTGTGATCGCTCGCTCGACAGCGACCTCAACAGCGCCGCACAGTTTCAGCACGCGGCTCGGCTCGGTCTCTCCGCGGGATGGTGCGGCCGTAAAGAACGTGTCGCCATCAACGAGCGTGTGCGCTGGGACAACGCACCGAGCTAGCGCATCGTGGGCCGCTATTCCGGCGCGTACCAGCGTCAGCTGGCTGACCGGCTCGCCGATCAGCACCGCGCCGATCGTCGTGTTTTCGCCTTCTGTCGCGCGCCCTGCTCCGCGCAGCAACGCTTCGCGCGATGGACGGGCGGTCGCGGGTGTTTCCGCGTCGCGGCTCAGCAGCGCGCCGGTTGCCGGATCGACGATGTCACCGGCGGCGTTCAGTGCGACGAGCGCGACGACATCTGTAGTATCGACGTGCGCGACACCGACACCGAGTCCACCTGCATGTGGCGTTAGGCCGCCCAGCTTCGCAACAGTCGCGCCAGCTCCGACACCTACGCGACCAGCGGATGAGGCCGCGGCGACTGCGCTCTGACAGGCGGCATAGCCGTCGTCGGAGGTCGGACGTCTGGGCGTTCCGACCGGCAGATCGAAGATCACTGCTCCGGCGACGATCGGTACCGGACCGGCACCGGTCGGGAATCCGCTGCCCTGTTCCTCGAGGTAGCGCATGACGCCATCGGCAGCTGCCAAACCGAACGCGCTGCCGCCGGTCAGCAGGATGGCGTTTACCTGCCCAACTGCTCGGCCCGGTCCGAGGAGATCGGTTTCGCGCGTTCCGGGCGCGCCGCCGCGAACATCCGCCCATGCCGGCACGAGCCCATCAAACAGAATGACCGTGCAGCCGGTGCGGTCGTCGTCATAGGTCGTATGGCCAACCCGATACCAGCTAGTTGACATCAATACTCAGCCCTCGCTCTGCAACTGTGACCGGTCCGTCGTACTCGCTCTGTGCGCGTGTGATCACCGAGGCTGGGTCGCGCTCGGACCAGAGATGCGTGAGGAACAAAGACTTCACACCGGCCAGGCGCGCGAGCCTGCCGGCGTCCTCTGGCGTCAAGTGGCCTCGTTCTGACGGTTGCGTGTCGCCGTGGTCGTCGAGCGTCGCTTCGATGATCGCGAGATCTGCGTGGCGCATCATCTCAATCAACGGCTCGATCGCCCCGGCATCAGCGGAGTAGGCAATGACGTGCCCTGATGACTCGAGTTCGACCCGCATGGCGTAGCAGGGTACGTAGTGTTGCGACCAGTGCATCGATATCGTGAGGTCGCCGAGGCGTATCAGCGATGCGTCGCCAAATTCGCGAATCGCAAACGTCGAAGCCCAAAACGCTGTCGGATCGTCTTCAGGGTCTGAGAGCGCGGCGGCGAGCTCGTGCAAGCGCTGTTCGACGTCGCGAGGCACCCAGAGCGGTATCGGCGCATCGAGACTTCCTGGACCGTAGATCAACCCATAGCGGTAGGGGATCAGATCAAGAACGTGATCCGAATGCCAATGGGAGAGAACGACGGCGGTGACGGAGTGGTAGTCGATGTGTTCGCGGAGCGTCGACAGCGTGTTTGGCCCGCAGTCGAGAAGGACGGCGGCTGCGTCTGACTCGATGAGATAAGAAGAGCATCCTTGCCCAGGGTTTGGCCATGCTGCCGCACCACCGAGGACCGTCAAGCGCAGGCTCACGGCGTGTTCGGCAATTCCGCGCGCTCGGCGTTGAGCACATCGAGATGAACGACATCGTTGATCATGTGGGCGACCGGCTTCGTGGTGGACAGCTCAATGTGAGTGATGCTGCAATTGTCAACGGCGTATTTCTGCCACTGCCCCGGATCGTCGCCGAGGATCTGCGCGACCGCCGAGCTGATCACACCGCCGTGCGCGACAACGACGATGCGCTGCCCCTGCGCTGCGGTGGCGATGGCGTCGAGCGTCGTTCGCACGCGGTAGTGGAACTGGCTGCGCGATTCGCCCTCCGGAAATTGCACGTCAGCGTCGCGTGACTCACGGATTTGCTTGAGCAGGTCCGGCCAGGTCGCTCCCAACTGGTCGATATTGTGTCCCTCAACTGCTCCGAAGTTCATCTCCGCCAGACCGGCCTCGACAATCGGGTCAAGCCCGATGTTGCGTGAGATGGCCCGCGCGGTGAAGAGTGCGCGCTGCAGCGGGCTTGAGTAGAGCG
>JAMLIA010000142.1 GCA_023954495.1 Thermomicrobiales bacterium
GCCGATGATGCAGTGCGTCGCTGATGACCGCTCAATACTCCACATCGATGCGCTGCCCTCAAATCCATGTGCATAATGGCGAGATGAATCCAATTCAGGACGGTGCAGAGCGAACACATGACAGGCGCATCTTCGGTCAATGTCCGCTGTCGGCCAATCAATGCGAACTCGTTTGTCGCGTGTTGGAGGGAGTCGGTTATGCAGCAGGGAGACCCGACACAGCGGGAGTGGTTCACGACCACGCCACTCGGCAAAGGCATCACGGCCATCGGCGAGCCGCTGCGGGAGGGCGCGGATGTGAAGTCGTTCCTCATTGAGGGGGAGCGAGAGGCGGTGATCGTCGATACCGGCACCGGCGTCGGCGACTTTCACGGACTGGTTCATCGACTGACGAGCCTGCCGGTCACCAACGTTCAGACGCACGGCCACTGGGACCATATCGGCGCCTGCCACCGATTCGAGCGGGTGCTGATCCATCCCGAAGACGCGTCATTCCTGCGTAAGGGTGAGCAGGCGGATCTCTACGCGACGCACTTCGGCCCCGATCAGATCCGCGACGAATGGCTACCCGACGGCTTCACCCGTGAAGGAGCGTTCATCCCCGGCTGTCGGGCGACTGGCGAGCTCAATGATGGTGACACGCTCGACCTGGGCGGACGGACGCTGGAAGTGATCCACACTCCGGGCCATGCGCCGGGCCACGTCGCGCTGCTCGATCGCGACGCGCGCGTGCTCATCGCCGGAGACACGCTGCGCACCGGCACGATTCTGCTGATGCTGAAGAAGAGCGATCCTGTCGCCTACCGTGCGACGTTGGAGCGCGTCGTCGGGCTGCTCGACGCAGTCGATGTCATCTACCCGGCGCACGGTGCACCGATGACACCCGCCGACATCCGCGAGCTGCGCGATGCCTACGAGTCGGTCTGGGCTGGAGAAGTCACCAGCACGCCCGAGCGCGCACCGGCCATGTGGGCCGGCGACATCGACGCCTACGAAGTGGGGCGCTTTTTGTTCCTGACGCCGCGGGGTGCGATCAGTTAGCGGAAGCTGTGCGGGTCGAAGGCGTCGCGGAGGCCGTCACCGACGTAGTTGATGCTCATGACCGTCAGGAAGATCATCAGGCCGGGAGCGATGGCGAAGAGCGGTAGCTCCTGCATCTTGCCCTGCGCATTGTCGAGCAGCGTGCCCCAGGTGGCGGTCGGCGGTTGGACGCCGAAGCCGAGGTAGGACAGGCCGGACTCGGTGATGATCGTCGCAGCGATCAGCAGCGTGCCCTGAACGATGATCGGACCGAGTGAGCCGGGCAGGATGTGACGGATCATGATCCGGCTGTTGCTCGCGCCTGCCGCACGGGCCGCCTC
The DNA here is from genome assembly GCA_023954495.1 of Thermomicrobiales bacterium. Classification (NCBI taxonomy): domain Bacteria; kingdom Pseudomonadati; phylum Thermomicrobiota; class Thermomicrobia; order Thermomicrobiales; species Thermomicrobiales bacterium. The sequence goes on from JAMLIA010000142.1 coordinate 1,362, forward strand.
GACGAACTCCTTCTCGCGCAGGCTCAGGAACGTCGCCCGGACGAGCCGGGCCAGCGCCATCCACGACAGGCCGCCGATGACGATCGCAATCGGCCAGATGCTGCCGGAGTACTGCCGCAGGACGCTGTTGGTGCGGATGACCGTGGCCAGCACGATCAGGATGAAGAGCGACGGGAACGACAGGAAAATGTCGACGACGCGCATCAGCATGTTGTCGAGGAAGCCGCCGAAGTAGCCAGCGACTGCGCCGACGATGGTGCCGATCAGCAGCGAAACGGCTGTCGCGGCGATGCCGATGAGCAGCGAGATGCGCCCGCCGTAGAGCACGCGCGAGAAGATGTCGCGGCCAACGTCGTCGGTGCCGAGCCAGTGCCGGGCGGACGGGCCCTGCAGGCGCTCGGATGTTGAGAGCGCATCCGGATTGTATGGCGCGATGAGTGGCGCGAAGGCTGCGCTGAGGACGAGCAACAGCAGGACGAACAGGCTGATAACGGCCAGCCGGTGGCGCAGGAAACGCCGCATGATCAGCCGGGTCATCGTGTCCTGACGGTGACCGGCGGCGACAGCGCTATCTGCGTCGAGTGCGTTGGCCGAGGTGGCCTGCGATTCTGCCATGAACTCCATCCCCCGAAACGATCTGAATCAAGCTCCGCTAGCGCAGGCGGATCCGCGGGTCCAGCCAGGCGTAGACGACATCAGCCAGCAGGTTGGAAAGCACGATCAGCGTCGCTGTGATCATGATGATCGCCATCAGCAGCGGATAGTCGCGCCGGTCGGCGGCGGTAAAGAACAAGCGTCCCATCCCCGGCCAGGAGAAGATCACCTCGGTGAACAGCGCGCCGGAGAAGATGAGCGGCAGGTCGAGCGCCATTAGCGTCACCAGCGGGATCGCCGCGTTGCGGAATGCGTGGCGCATGATGACGACCTGTTCGCCCAGCCCCTTCGCGCGCGCCGTGCGGATGTAATCCTGATGGATCACCTCCAGCATGCTGGCGCGCAGGAAGCGCGTGTACCAGGCCACCCAGCTGGCGGAGAGCATGGTGACCGGCAGGATCAGATGGACAATCCGGTCACGGAGCGAGAAGTCCTGCCCGAGTGTGTACATGCCGCCCGCAGGTAGGAGCGGCCCACTACTGAACGGGTTGTCCAGCCAGATATAGAAGACGAGGATCAGGAGCAGGCCGAGCCAGAATATCGGGACCGATTGCCCGACAAACGTTAACCCGGTGACGACATGGTCGAACCAGGAGTATTGTTTGACTGCGGTTATGACACCTATGGGTATGGCGATCAGAATTGTGACAATCCAGGCGGTGCCCATCAGGTAGAGCGTGTTGGGGAGTCGGTCGCGGATTGCGGCGGTGACGGGGCGGCGCTCGGTGATGGACTGACCGAAGTCGAGCTTCACCACTCGACCCAACCACTTGCCATACTGCACGTAGACCGGCGCGTTCAGTCCCAGGCGCTCTTCAATGCGGCGAAGGTCCTCCTCGCTGAAGCTGCCACGTCGGACATAGGCACCCATCGGTCCGCCCGGCGCTGCCTGGAGCAGGCCGAAGACGATGATGCTGATAATCAGCAACAGCGGCACAGCCATGATCAACCGACGGATGACATAGTTCCCCATGGGATGCTCCCGCTACCCTCCCCGATCCGAGTCAAACGTCCAACCGGGCGTGACTGCGTCTGTGGCATCACGCCCGGTCGGGCTTATTGGCGGGTGTGGCTAGCTCTCCAGCCACCAGTTCTCAGCGTCCCAGGTCGAGTATTCCCAGGTGCTGACGACGAAGCCGTGCAGGCGGGTCGAGTAGGCGTTGCCCTCAGTGAACTGCACGATCGGAATGACCGGCGCATCCTCGCGCATCGCCTCGGCGACCTTCTGGTAGTTCTCGCGGCGAATGTCGCGATCCGGCGTCGCGCCAGCAGCGTCGAGCCACTCGCCGACATCCTCGCGCACCCAGCGGATGAAGTTCTGGCCGGATGGATTGGACGCGCTTGGGACACTGTCCGGGTGGTAGCGCAGGACGATCGAGTTGTGCGGCTCGATGAAGAAGCCGTCGTCGTAGAACAGCGCGTCGTAATCGCCAGTCATGCGCGGCGAGCCATCGGCCCAGGTGCCGAAGATGACGGCGAAGTCCTGGTTCTCGATCTTCATCGTAATGCCGACCTTGGCCAGGTCTTC
>JAMLIA010000143.1 GCA_023954495.1 Thermomicrobiales bacterium
CGATCCTGACCGTCATCACAGCGCTAGAGGTTGCGACTTACTACATTGACATCGGCAGCATGCTTGTCTGGGTGCTGCTGATCCTGTCAGCGCTGAAGTTCGGTATCGTCATCGGGTATTACATGCACCTGAAGTTCGATAACCGCCTCTTCACCTTCCTGTTCTTGTTTGGGGTCGTGACGGCGCTCTGTATCGTCGTCGCATTCCTGGCCTTGTTTGATCGCCTCTGGTAGTGACACAGTTACGCGGGGAGAGCTCTTTTCTCCCCGCGTTTCTGTTCGTCACGTATACACGTCCTCCTGAGCGGCAGCTCGCCGGACGTCCTTCATGGTGATGTGCGAATGCTCCTGCCTGTCCTCGCCGCAACTACCCCGTTCTCTTTCTGGAGTTGGTCGTTTGATCCTGGAGTCATCTTCGGGGTCTACATCGCCGGCTGGCTGTATTACCGGGCGATCGGGTCGCGCAGGACGCGATGGTTCTCCGCATCTGCGCCGGTCGAGCGTCGCCAGATCATCTGCTTCTACTCCGGACTGGCAGCGGTTGTCCTTGCACTGATCTCACCACTCGGCGTGCTCGCCGACGATTACCTCCTGACTGCGCACATGATCCAGCACCTGCTCATCACGATCGTCGTGCCGGTGCTGATCTATGCCGGAATCCCCGGCTGGATGTATGAGCCGGCGCGGCGGAGAGTGCGTGTCTGGCGTGTCTGGCGCTTGCTGACACATCCACTCATCTCGTTCTTCCTGTTTCAGATCCCTTTCTCGCTCGCTCACGCGCCGATCTTTTATGACCTGACGTTGCGCTATCAGCCGGTTCATATTGCTGAACACATGTGGTTCCTCGCCAGTTCATTTCTGATCTGGTGGCCGATCATGGCCCCATCGCGGGAAGATGGAAAGCTACCGCCGATCCTCGCGGTGGTCTTCCTGTTCTTCCAGACGATTCCCGGTCAGCTCGTTGGCGCCCTGATTACGATGGCCGATACTCCGCTCTATGACGAGTACGCCAGGGCCGTGCGGACCTTTGGCATGTCGGTCATGTCAGACCAGCAGGCCGGTGGCCTGATTATGTGGATCGGCACCGGCACGCTCTATCTCGGGGCGCTGACCTATATCTTCTTCCGCTGGGTCAGAGAATCCGAAGCCAGCGAGCGCTTCGTCGGCTCGGCCCAAAGCAGCACGAGCAAGTCCCCGCCGATCCGTTCGTAGGGCCAGGCCCCGGCGTGATCGCCGCCGTGACGCGCCACTCTGCGTTCTGGATGATGACGTGCGGCACGGACGGCCCTGCGTTGGCGCGCCGAACAGCATCCGCGGACATCTGCACGTCAGCCACGGCGCCATCCCCGTAATGCAGGAGCGTATGCGACACGCCTCTGCATTTTGGGGGCGCGCGGTGGGCAATACGCCAAGGTCGCCGTCATCCGACGCGGGATGGTCGCCTCACGGCGAGGACAGGCCGGGTCCTGTCCGTACGAACGATTTGCGCGACTGGTCACTCGGCGGCGCTCTGCACATTCGGCGGCGAGGCGGGCCGTCGTGGGTGGTCGTGAGTCGTTATACTTTGTCTGTGTGACGATGGTGTGTTGGCACTGATGGGTGCCGGCAACCATCCGGGTATGGCTAACCCGATCATCCCGATTTCGATCAACCCGACGATCCGCGTGACTCTCAGAATATGTGGGGAGAGTCTGGTGTCAGAACCGCTCCAGGTCCTGCTGCCGTTGCTCGTGAGCGTCGCCGGGACAGGACTCGTGGCAGGAGCCGGTGCGCTCCGCTCGCGGCTTGCTGCGCCGATTGCCGTTGCGACGGCAATGCTGGCGTTTATAACAACGCTGTTGTCCGAAACGACTTCGGCTGTTTCATATGGTTGGGCCCCTGCGTGGGGTCTGCAGTTGTCACTCTCGACCGATGGACTTGCGCGCCTGTACATGCTACTGGCGACAGGTGTCGGTCTGCTCGTGCTTGTCTATTCATCGGGCTATCTGCCGCTGCACCTGTTACACACAGGTTCGGTGCCGGAACGCGGCCCGCGGTTTTTTGCGCTCATCCTGCTGTTCATGACGGCGATGATGGGTCTGGTGATGTCGCAGGACATCATCCTGTTGATCCTGTTCTGGGATCTGACGGCGATCGCGTCCTATTTCCTGATTGGCTATGACCATCAGCGGCGCGATTCGCGCCGGGCTGCGCTGACCGCGCTGTTGATTACGGTGGCCAGCGCGATCTTCCTGATCGCGGCTGGTGCGTTGCTGATGAGCGAGCTCGGAACGGCCTCGATTCCAGAGATTCTCGAATTTGCTGAGCCCGGCGAGATGACGACCGTGATTGCGGTGATGATCGCGATTGCGGCGCTGGCGAAGAGTGCGCAGGTGCCGCTGCACTTCTGGCTACCGCGTGCGATGGCTGCACCGACGCCCGTGTCGGCCTACCTGCATTCTGCGGCCATGGTCGCGGCTGGAGTCTTCTTGCTGGCGCGCGTCTATCCGCTGCTGACGCTGAGCCCGGGCCTGATGAATAGCCTGATCGTCGTCGGGTTCGCATCGATGGCTGTCGGCGGCGTGATGGCGCTCGCGCAGCACGAGCTCAAGCGGATCCTCGCCTACTCGACGATCGGGCAGTACGGCTACGTGGTTGTGCTGCTCGGGCTCGGTAATGTGGCCGCCGCCGAGGTCTATGTCTTCGTCCATGCACTGATCAAGAGCGCGCTGTTTCTGACTGCCGGGTCTGTCGCCGAGGCGACTGGCGAGACGCGGCTGGAGCGGCTTGGCGGGCTGTGGAATCGGATGCCGTGGATCGCAGTCGGCAGCGGTCTGGCTGCGGCTGGCCTCGCCGCGTTGCCGCTGACCGGCGGCTTCTTCAAAGATGAAGTGTTCTTCGCCGGTGCCGCCGATCGAGGCGGCATCGTTCCGCTGTTGGCGGTGGCCGGTGCGGCGTTGACGTTCACCTACAGTTGGCGATTCTGGGGTGGCATCTTTGTCGGGCGGATGGTTACTGAACCGCGCCGCGTTCCGGTGGTCATGGTTGCGCCGATTGTCCTCCTCGGCGTGCTGGTGTTTGCCCTGGGAATCTTCCCCGGTGTTGCGGCTGAGATCGCCGAAGATGCCGCCGCAGCCAGCACGCGTGCGCCGCTGACGATGCACCTCGCCTATCACTTCAACCTGGAAGCGCCGAACGTTATGGCGATCGCAACCTGGGCGGTTGGCCTGGTGCTCGTCGCGACGTCTGCGCGCTGGGCGTTCATCCCCCGCCGCATCGCGCGCGCGAGTCGGCACGTTGGCCCGGATCGTATCGGTGCCTGGATCATCAGTGAGCTGAACAGTCTGTCGCGCCGGATGCACGCCTACGAGGTGCAGACACTCCAGCAGCGAATCGGCACGATCTTCGTCGCCGCCGCGATCGTTGTTGGTGTGACCATCCTCTTTGCGCCGCCGTGGCCCTCGTACCGCGTCGGCAGGTTTCCGATCGACGAATGGC
>JAMLIA010000144.1 GCA_023954495.1 Thermomicrobiales bacterium
TTCGCGGCCACTCGTGCGATCGGATAGCCGGTCGCCTTCGACGCCAGCGCCGACGAGCGGCTGACGCGCGGGTTCACCTCAATCACCTGGTAGGCGAAGGACTTCGGATCGAGCGCGTACTGAACGTTGCAGCCGCCTTCGATGCCCAGCGCGCGGATGATCTTCAGCGCGGAAGCACGCAGCATCTGGTACTCACGATCCGAGAGCGTCTGGCTCGGCGCGACGACGATCGAATCGCCGGTGTGTACGCCCATCGGATCGAGGTTTTCCATATTGCAGACCGTGATAGCGTTGTCGGCCGCGTCGCGGATGACCTCGTACTCGATCTCTTTCCAACCGAGCAATGAGCGCTCGATCAGCACCTGATGGATCGGGCTGGCGGAGATACCGCTCTGTGCAATCTCATCCAGCTCGGCCATGTTGTAGGCGATGCCGCCGCCGGTACCACCGAGGGTGTAGGCAGGGCGGATGATCAGCGGGAAATCGACACGGTCGGCGAACTCGCGCGCCTCGGCAACGGTGTGCGCAATCACGCTGTCCATCACCGGCTCGCCGATGTCCTGCAGCAATTGCTTGAACAGCTCGCGGTCCTCAGCGTGCTGAATCGCAGAGAGCGGCGTCCCGAGCAGCTTCACGCCGTACTCTTCGAGAATGCCGAGATCAGCGAGTTGTACTGCCAGGTTCAGCCCTGTCTGGCCACCCAGCGTTGGCAGCAGACCGTCCGGTCGCTCGCGCATGATGATGCGCCGAATCACGTCCGGAATCAGCGGCTCGATGTAGACGACATCAGCCACATCCTCGTCGGTCATGATCGTTGCCGGGTTGGAGTTAACGAGGATGGTTTCGATGCCCTCCTCGCGCAGCGCGCGGCACGCCTGCGTGCCGGCGTAGTCGAACTCCGCAGCCTGCCCAATAACGATCGGGCCCGATCCGATCACAAGAACACGTTGGACCCGGTCGCTCACGCAGTTACCCCTTCACCCTGGCGCTTCCCCTCGCGGAGGAGCGCGACAAACTGGTCAAACACATACTGGGTGTCCTGCGGCCCAGGGGCACCCTCCGGGTGATACTGGATGCTGAAGACCGGCAGACTCTCGTGCGCCAGACCTTCAACCGACTGATCGTTGAGGTTGATCTGCGAAACGCGCCAGCCGCTCGCGTCCGGCACGCTGTCGGCATCCACCTGATAACCATGATTCTGCGACGTTATGTGAACTCGCCCACTGGCGATGTCGAGTACCGGATGGTTGCCGCCATGATGTCCGTACTTCAGCTTGCTGGTCGTCGCACCAATGGCGTGGGCCAGAAGCTGGTGCCCCAGACAGACGCCAAGGTACGGGACGCCGTCGTCGATGATCGCGCGGATCGTGTCAGCTGCCGGGGCCGCGCGCTCAGGATCACCGGGCCCAGGCGACGTCAGGATTCCGTCCGGCTGCAGCGCGGCAATGTCGCTGTACGGCGTGTCGAACGGCACGACCGTGACGCGAACGCCGCGGCGCTCGAGCGACTCCAGGATGTTCTCCTTGACGCCGCAATCGATCAGGACGACGTGAAATTCTCCGACGCCAACGTCACGCGGTTCGTCTATCGTGACATCAGCGACGACATTCGTCTCAGCCGGCGTCCAGGCGGTCTTTGCGCGCTGTTGCAGATCGCTGATTGTGCGTTCGCCGATCTTCGATACCAGCAGCGCACGCATTGCGCCTTCGCGCCGAATGTGGCGTGTTAGCGCGCGGGTGTCGACGCCGGAGATCGCCGGGATGTCATGATTCCGGAAGTATTCGGCCAGCGTTCCTTCCGAGCGCCAGTTGCTCGGCCAATCGGTGTAGTCGCGGACAATCATGCCGGTGATCCACGGCTGTCGCGACTGGTCGTCGTCGTCCGTTACGCCGTAGTTACCGATGATCGGGTAGGTCATGCAGACGATCTGCCCGCGAAACGACGGGTCTGTCGCAACCTCCTGATACCCGGTCATCGACGTCGTAAACACTACTTCGCCTTCGGCGTCTCGCTCAGCGCCGAACGACGTTCCGCGGAAGACACTGCCATCCTCCAGGATGACGGCTGCATCCCCCTTATACACGCTCATCGTGGCGCACCTCCCCCTCGCAAATGGTGAGCACTGCTCGTCCACGCATTGTCAGTCCCAGCAGCGGTGTGTTCGCGCTCCTTGTCCTCAGCGAGTCAGCGCTGACGACCCATTCCCTCGTCGGATCTATCACGGTCACATCGGCACTCTCGCCTGCCGTCAATGTGCCGCCGTCCAATCCAATCGTCTTCGCCGGCGCAGACGTGAACAGCTCCACGACCTGCGGCCAGTCCAGATTGCCGCGTTCGATCAGGTGCACCATCGATGGCAAGGCAAGCTCCAGCCCGCTCATACCAAACGCAGCGCCCTTCAGCTCGCGCGGCTTGTCGCGCTCGGCGTGCGGCGCGTGGTCGGTCGCGATGAAGTCGAACGCGCCACGCTGAACCGCCTTCAGCAGACCCAGCGCGTCTGACTCAGGACGCAGCGGCGGGTTCACCTTCGCGCTCGAATCGGGCGCTGGCCCGCTGCCAACCGCCTCCTGCTCGCCGGCGAAACGCTTGCGCCCTGCCACCCATTCGTCGGTCAGCAGCAGGTGATGCGGCATCACCTCGGCAGTGCAGCGCACTCCGCGCGCACGGGCTGCCTCAATCAGCCGGATGCCTCGCTCGGTCGAGACATGCAGGACATGGAGCCAGCCGCCGGTCTCCTCTGCCAGTTGCAGATCGCGCTCGATGTAGGACTCCTCGGCCTCAGCCGGAATGCCCGGATCGCCCAGCTTTGCCGAAACCTCGCCCCGATGCATCGAGCCGCCCTGGATCATGTCCGGGTCCTCGCAATGCACCATGATCGGCACATTCAGCTCGGCAGAAAGGCGCAGCGCCTCGCGCATCACGTCTTCCGACTTCGTACTGTCCCCGTCGTCAGAGAAGCCAATGGCACCTGCTGCGGCCATCTCGCGGAGTGGCGCAATTTCCAGGCCCGCCCGAGCGACGGAAATCGTGCCGATTGGGTGAATGTGGATACCGGTCTCACGCCCACGCGTTACGATGTCAGCGACGCGCTCGGCGGTATCGAGCGGCGGAGTGGTGTTCGGCATGCAGCACATCCGCGTGAATCCACCAGCCGCGGCTGCATCTGCGCCGGACTGCAGGTCTTCCTTATAGGTCA
>JAMLIA010000145.1 GCA_023954495.1 Thermomicrobiales bacterium
AGGTATTCCCAATCCCCGCTCCGGCCGGGCAATCCAACGCGCGGCCTGCATTCTGTACAAGTGTATAGCCGGACGCACAAGCCATGCCGCGAATCGCTGACACCACATCTCAGCGCTTGGCGGTAAGATGCGCGGAGCAACACCACCGGCACTCAGTGCGGCGATACGCGCCAAGGAGGGGGATTTCCAGATGGCCAGAACGATCGACCAGAAGCGACTCACAGGAGCGCTGCCCAATATGAGCGGGACGATCAGCGTCTCCGGTCTCGATAAGCCGGTTGAGATCGTTCGCGATACGCTCGGCATCCCGCACGTTCGGGCTGCCAGCCTCCGCGATGCGTTCTTCGGCCAGGGATTCGCCCACGCTCAGGATCGCCTCTGGCAAATGGAGTTTGACCGCACTCGGGCAGCAGGTCGCGGCGCGACGCTGGCAGGTGCATCCCTGCTGGCTAGTGACACGTTGATGCGCAAGCTCGACCTCGTCGACAGCGCCCGCGCCGATTACAACGCGTTCGACGACGCCACGCGCTCCATGCTCGACGCCTACGCCGCCGGGGTAAACGCCTTCATGACGTCAACGAAGGCTCTGCCGGTCGAGATGGACATGCTCGGGATCAGGCCAGAGCCGTGGAATCCGTGGGATTCCGGCGCGATCTTCAAGGTGCGCCACGTCCTGATGGGCACCTGGGGATCGAAGCTGTGGCGCGCCCGCGTGCTGGCGGCGCTCGGTCCCGAGGCCGTCCCGACGCTCGGCGTCCGCACTGGCAATGATGGCGTCCTGATCGTGCCTCCCGGCGAGGAGTACGCCAACGCGATCGCTGACCTCGCCGAGCTGATGCCTGGCGCAGAAGCGCTCTCGCGCCTGCCTGAGGCGGCCGGATCAAACAACTGGGCCGTCAGCGGCAGCCGCACCGCCTCGGGCAAGCCGCTCGTTGGCGGCGACCCGCACCGCTTCCTCGATGTGCCGAATGTCTACTACCAGAATCACCTGACCTGCCCTGAGACGGATGTCATCGGCTACTCGTTCGCCGGTATCCCCGGCTTCCCCCACTTTGGCCACAACGACAGCGTCGCCTGGTGCATCACCCACGCCGCCGCCGACTATCAGGATCTGTATGTCGAGAAGTTCCGCACCGAGAACGGGCAGCTGGAATACGCGGTCAATGACGAGTGGCACGCTGCCACGACACGTCGCGAGACGATCGAAGTGCGCGGCGGTGATCCGGTCGAGATCGACGTCGTCGTCACCCGCCACGGTCCGGTTGTCGTTGGCGACGCAAGCTCGGGCTACGCAATCGCGCTGCACTACTCGGCGCTCGACCATCCGAACCCCGGCTTCCAGTGCCTGACACCGCAGATCCTGGCAAAGTCCGTCGAGGAGCTGGACGAGGCGATGCGCGACTGGGTCGATCCGTGCAACAGCATGACGATGGCCGACATCCACGGCACGATCGGCTATCTGCATCGCGGGCGCGTGCCGATCCGCAACCGCGCGAACGGCTGGGTGCCGGTGCCGGGCTGGAACGATGATTACGAGTGGCAGGGCGACATCCCATTCGAGGAGCTACCGCGCTCACGCAACCCGGAGACCGGCTGGATCGCGACGGCCAACAACCGCGTCGTGGGAGACGACTACCCACACTACCTCTCGCACGACTACGCGCCGCCCTACCGCGCCATGCGTGTCATCGCCCGGCTGGAAGCGCTGCAGAACGCGACCATCGCCGACATCGAGTCGATGCACGCCGAGCGCCAGTCGATCCCGAGCAACTGGTTCAGCGACGCGCTGTCCAGCCTGACCTTCGACGATTCGCAGGTTGCGGCAGCGCGGGATCGGCTGGTGGCCTGGGATGGCGTGATGGACAAGGAGCTGGTGGAACCGGCGATCTACGCCGTCACCCGCGAACACTTGACCCGCCTCGTAGTGCAGCGACCGTCGGCGCAGGCGCTCGTTCCGAACCCGTTCGTCGGCGAGCCGGCCGCGATGGGACCGGCGGCGCGCCTCTGGAGCCAGGTGCCGATCATGCTGCGTGACGACGACACCTCGCTGCTCGCCGAGGGCGAGACTTGGGCCGAAGTCCTGACCGAGGCGTTCCAGAACGCGGTCGCCGCGCTGGCAGCCGATCTCGGCGATGACATTGACGACTGGCGCTGGGAGCGGCTGCATCGCACGAACCCGACCCACCCGCTGGCCGGACTCTTCCCCGACGATGTCGACCTGCTCAATCCGCCGTCGGTCACGCTGGGCGGCGACGCGGACACGCCACAGGCTGCCGGAACGTTCCCCGGCCAGAACTACAACATCAACGGCACGTCGGTCGCGCGCTATGGCTTTGATCTTGGTGACTGGGATATGTCGCTATGGGTCTCACCGCTTGGCGCATCCGGTCACCCAGGCAGCCCGCACTACGCCGACCAGGCCGAAACCTGGAGCGCGGTGAAGATGGAGCCGATGCACTACAGCAAGGCAGCCGTCGACGCCAACACCGAATCGACGCAGCAGCTCAACCCGGTCTGACGCACGCGAGGAGGTGGGATGCCGAGCGATTCACCGATTGGTGAGTACATCTACCTGGACTACAGCCAGGCGGACAAACTCTTTCATCTGTGGGATGCTCGGTATCCCACCGTTGCGACGCAAGTCGCGGAGCTGATCAAGCGCGCACTGCCGGACGCTACCGTCGAGCACATCGGCAGCACGGCCGTCCCGGGGTGCCACGGCAAGGGAGTTGTCGATCTCCTGTTGCTCTACAAGCCGGGGCGACTCGCCGCAGCGCGGGATGCGCTCGACACGCTCGGCTTTCAGCGCCAGCGCGGACTCGACCCGTTCCCTGAAGAACGCCCGATGCGGGTCGGCTCGATCGACTACGACGGCGATACCTTCCGGCTGCACGTCCACGTCGTCGCAGAAGATTCCGACGAGGCGGCGACGCTGATCGCATTCCGCGAACGTCTGCGCGCCGACCCGGATCTACTGGCGACCTATGTCGAGCGAAAACGCGCCGTCATCGCCGACGGCGCGCCCGACAACGTCGCCTATAACCAGGGCAAGGAGACGCTGATCCG
>JAMLIA010000146.1 GCA_023954495.1 Thermomicrobiales bacterium
CGATGTGGTCGTCAATCGCTGAGATGTCGAAGACTGCCACCGGGATGGCGAATGCCAGCGAGGTCGCGTTGCACAGGTCGATCAGTGGATGCAGCCGTGGGAGTGTGCCCGCTTTGCGGAACCGGCGCAGGAGCGACTCCGACGCGCAACGGTATTGCGTTGGCTTGAGCCCCATGCGGGCGAACGCGCGTCGCCAGGCCTGAATCTCAGCCAGCTGGCTCTCGGTCGTTGATTCCAGCCGCGTGTGTGCGATCTCAGTCAGGTCGGCCACGGCTGAATCGACGTTTGCGGCGCTGGTGATGCCGCCAACCCGGATGACTCCGGCAGCAAGCTCGGGGAATTCGCGCCAGATCTCGGGTGCGTGTTCGAAGTACATGGCTGCTCCTTGCGGTAGGGTGCTGGGATGCGCGTTCGATCAGGATAGGGATAATACGGGAACGACCAATCGAACAGTGGTGGGGAGGATCGCACAGGTGGCAGACCGCATCAGAATCAACGCGCGGGCGATTGTGGCGTTTCAGGATGGCGAGCATCGCATCCTGGAGAACGGCTGCGTCGTCGTCGAGGGTAACGAGATCATCCACGTCGGCAGGGATTTTGACGGCCAGGCCGATCAGACGATCGACGCGCCGGATCGCGTCATCACGCCCGGCTTCATTAATTCGCACACGCACCTGGCCGGCTCGCCGCTGGATAAGTCGTTCATCGAGGATCGCGGGCGGCGGCAGTTTGCGCTGTCCGGCCTGTCGGAGATGCTGCCGGCTCGTAGCCAGGCGATTGACCGCGAGGGGCAGGAAGCCTGCGTCGATTTCTCGATGGCCGAGCTGATCCGCACCGGCACGACGACGGTGATGGAGATCGGCCCGATCGGCGACTACGTGGCCGACGCCGCCGAGAAGTCCGGGCTGCGCGTCTACATTGGCGACATGTACCGCTCCGGTCGCTGGCTGACCCGCGATGGCAAGAAGATGGAATACGACTGGAACGAAGAGGCCGGGATTGCCGGCTTCCACAAGGCGGTCGAGCTGATCGAGCGCATCGACGGTCGGGCCAATGGCCGCATCAAGGGCTTCCTGACACCGGCACAGGTCGATACCTGCACCGAGGAGCTGCTGCGGATGAGTCGCGAGGCGTCGGACAGCATGCAGGTGCCGCTGGCGCTGCACGTCAGCCAGTCGGTCTTCGAGTTCGACGAGATGATCCAGCGCCACGGCATGACGCCGATCGAATGGCTGGAGTCGATCGACTTCCTCAGCGAGTGGAACATCCTCGGCCACGCGATCCTGATCGCCGGCAACAGCTGGGTGCAGTTCGCTGGCGACGATCTCTCGATCCTGGCGCGCCACGGTGCGTCGGTCGCACACTGCGTCTGGGTCTTCGCCCGCCGTGGCATCGTCATGGAGGCGTTCCCGGACTATCTGGACGCCGGCGTGAACATGACGCTCGGCACCGACACCTCGCCGCAGTCGATGATCGAGGGGCTGCGCTGGACGGCGGTGATCGGCAAGATCATGTCGCGCCAGACCGAGAAGTCGACCGCTGCCGACGTCTTCAACGCCGCAACGCTCAATGCTGCGAAGATGCTGCATCGCGACGACCTCGGCCGCATCGCGCCGGGCGCGAAGGCGGACCTGCTCTTCTGGGACGCCGGGTCGCTCTTCATGGTTCCGCTGCGTGACCCGATCAAGAACATCGTCTACAACGCCGCTGCCGAAGACCTGTTGGACGTCATGATCGATGGCGCATGGGTGCAGCGCGACAGCACGGTGCTCAACGTCGATGAGCGCGCCGCGAATCAGCGCCTGCAGCACGCCGGCGAGCGGATGTGGAGCGAGATGGGCCCCGGCGACTGGGCCGGGCGTGGTGCAGACGAACTCTCGCCGCAGTCGTTCAAGCGCTTCGAGGGCTAGGAACGTCAACTGCGCAGGGGCGACGTATGCCGCCCCTGCGCAGTATGGTGGCTAGTGGCTAACGGCGCGGTCGAGCGTCTTGGCGTGCTCGACCCAGCCGGAGACGGCGGTGGCCGAGGGCAGTTGGCGGACGAGCTTCTTCGCCGCGTTCACCTCGGTCATCGCAGCGTGCAGGTTGGCGGCGTTGCGCCGGGCCAGCTCCAGCACGCTATCGACGCCGGAGGCTTCCAGCAGGTCGGAGTACTGCGTGCCGACGCCACGTATACGCATCAGGTCGGCGCGATTGACCCACTCCAGAATGCGGGATGCATCGACGCCGATCTTTGCGGCCAGCTCGTCGCGACCCTTGGCGGCCCCGGCGGCGCGGAGCAGACCCTCGGTCGTCCGGATTCCGGCCCCGGTCAGCTTTTCCGCATACACTGGCCCAATGCCCTCGATATCGATGATCTTCGCCATAGATACCCCCTTCGGGCTACGCGGTGAGCCCGGTCACTGATCGTGACCGGCACGTTGATGTGGATCGATGGCGGTAGTGTACGACTGGAATGGAAATAGGGGAGGAAATTGGGCAAAAACGAAACCCTCCGGCCAAGGGCAGACCGGAGGGTTTCGTGTGTCAGTTCAGCGTTGGTGCTGGTGAATTACCAGCGGTCGTAGCTGCGCTGCTGCCGGCGCGACTGGAAGCAGTCGGAGCAGTAGACCGGCTTGCCACTGGTGGGGACGAAGGGGACCATGGTCTCCTTGCCGCACTGGTCGCAAGTGGCAGGGTGCATGGTGCGATCGCCGCGCGGTGCGCCACCGTCTGAGCGGTAGCCACCGTTGCCACCCTGGCGGGCGGCCTTGGCGGCGCGCCGGCAGTCCGGGCAGCGTGAGGGCTGGTTGGTGAAGCCCTTCTCGGCGTAAAACTCCTGCTCACCGGCAGTGAAGACGAACTCCTGGCCACAATCACGGCAGGTCAGGATCTTGTCGGTGACACTCATCAGTCGTGTCTCTCCTCGTGGATGTACCGTCGTTCTCTCGACGGCTTTACTTAGGACTCCCGTGGCTCACGTGATTCAGCGGGAGAGGCCTCGGAGACACGCCCTTGTTGTCACCGTGATCTTCGCGCGGAATTCCATGTTCCAGTTACTTATTCT
>JAMLIA010000147.1 GCA_023954495.1 Thermomicrobiales bacterium
GTGTAGCCGGTCAGCTCGATGATCTCCATGCGATCGCGTAGTGGTCGGGGCACATTGGCGAGGTAGTTCGCGGTGGTGATGAACAGCACCTGCGAGAGATCGTAGGGTGTGTCGAGGAAGTGGTCGGTGAACTCGCGGTTCTGCTCGGGATCGAGCACTTCCAGCATTGCCGAGGCCGGGTCGCCGCGATAGTCCGACGACATCTTATCGATCTCGTCGAGCAGCACAACCGGGTTGGTTGTTCCGGCAGTCTTCATCGCACCGATGATGCGACCGGGGAACGCGCCGATGTAGGTGCGTCGATGGCCGCGGATCTCCGCCTCGTCCCGCACGCCGCCGAGGCTGACTCGCACGAACGAGCGGCCCATCGCCCGGGCAACCGAGCGGCCGAGGCTGGTCTTGCCAACCCCCGGAGGTCCGGCCAGACAGAGGATCTGACCAGCCATCGCCGTCGAGATGCCCTGCTCGGCGGTCAGCTTGCGGACGGCCAGGAACTCAACGATGCGATCCTTGACCTGCTCCAGACCGTAGTGGTCAGCGTTCAGGATCTCCTCGGCGTGGTCGAGGTCGAGATTGTCCTCGGTCGAGTTATCCCACGGCAGCGCCATGATCGTGTCGATGTAGTTGCGCACGACCGTCGCTTCTGCCGAGACAGCCGGCATCCGTTCCAGCCGTTGCAGCTCCTTGTTCAGTCGGTCAACGACACTCTCCGGCAGATCGGCGTCGGCGATCTTCTGGCGTAGCGCCTCGATCTCGTTGCCGCCCTCGCCGGACAGCTCGTCGTGGATCGCCTTCAATTGCTCGCGCAGGTAGTACTCGCGCTGGTTCTTGTCGATCTGCTCCCGGACGCGGTTCTTGATCCGCTGCTCGAGGTCGGCCATCTCCACCTCAGTGGTCAGATGGACAGCCAGCGATTCGAGACGACTGGCCGGGTTGAGGTTCTCCAGGAACTCCTGCCGTCGTCGCACACCGGTGACGAGCTGGGTCGTCAGCAGGTCGGCCAGGTGGCCGGCGTCCGTCGCCGTCAGGATCATCTCCATGATCTCGGCGCTGAACTTGCTCTTCTTCTCGCTGTAGCGGCGCGTGAGATCGCGGGTCACCTCGATCAGCGCGGCGGCCTCGGATGGCGAGATCTCTTCGTCGTCGGCGCGCTCGGCACGGACGGTGTAGTACGGGCGGCTGTTATCGAACTGAACGATGTCGACGCGGTGGAGCCCTTCGAGCACCACCTGAATATTGCTGCCCTGCTGGCGCTCGACCGAGACGACCTCGGCCAGCGTGCCGAGGGAGTACAGGTCGTCCGGGCGCGGGTCATCCAGCTCCGGGTCGCGGTGGGCGGTGACGACGATCCGGCTATCGCGGGCCAGCGCCTCCTCGATCGCCTGAATCGATCGGCTCCGACCGACGAGCAGGGTGACGACGTTGCGCGGGAAGATCACGACGTTCTTGAGTGGAAGTAGCGGGTAGCGTACCGAATAGAGATCGTACTGGCTCATCTATGAAAACCATCCTCATCGGCCTGAGGCCGTCGATCGCGCGAGCCACGGTGGCGCAGGATGCCCACACTGGCCCAGTCGTGCGCGATCGGTCGGGCGGCGAATGGTGCGATGCACCGGCGCAAGGCGACGCAAGCTGCGGGATGACGCGTCGTCGACGAGCCATCAGCTCCGCAGCGTACCTGCGCAGGTTGCCGCGTGACTGCCGACTGATTGTACCCAAGCCCCCAACGCGAGGTGACTACCTGTCGACGCTCTACACCAACCGGCTTCGTGTGTAGACAGAGTATAGCATCGCGTACGTTCGCGCAGATATGCGATTTATGCTTCGTATAAACCTGTGGAATCCGTCGCTTTGCCGGGCAGAAATTGCGACCGTGTGTCACTTCCGGGGCGATCTGGCGCGGATTGCGCTCAGGACCCCAGCGCCGGACCGGCCGGCTCGCGGACGACTGGACGCCAGCGCACCCAGACGGCAGCTCCAAGCAGTGCGATCGAGGCGATTGCGAGGATCGGCTGGATCGGCTCGAAGAAGCGCACCGCCCCGCTGCTGCCCAGCAGAAGCAGGACCAGCTTGTTGCAGGTCGGGCAGCCGATGGCGAAGAACGACAGGAAGCCGCCGACTGTCGTCTTGCCCTGCTGTGTCGGGCAGGCGTTCGCGCGCGGCAGTGCATACGACGCTGCCAGCAGTCCGGCAAGCAGCGCCGTGATGATCAGAAAGACATAATCTTGCGGTCGCACCGGCGTCATCCGCATGAAGAACGGGTTGGGGATCACGTCGGTCGGGATACCAATGGCCAGCGTCGTGAACACCACACCGACGAGGCCGTAGAGTGTGGCCCGAGCGAAGTCTGGTGAACTGGTGATTGCGCGCATCTGTCCTCCTGTTGCTGCCTGGATTGTGGCCCAGATGGGACCGTGCGTGCCAGTTGCGTGTTTGTGATCGAAGCCAGAGCATCTATCATGGCCGGACATGAAGCACGATTTCGCGGAGGGGGCCAGCATGACGGTGTCGATCAGCGTCGAAGAAGCCAAGGAGCGTATCGCTGCGGAAGCGCGCGCACTGCACCCGCGCCTGATCGGGATGTCGCAGGACCTGCACGCCCATCCCGAGCTGGCGTTCGAGGAGCATCACGCGGCCGATCTGCTGACCAACGAGCTTGAGGAGCACGGCTTCGAGGTCGAGCGCGGCACAGCCGGCATGGACACCGCGTTCATCGCGACCTACGGCAGTGGCGAGCCGGTCGTCGCCATCCTCGCCGAATACGATGCGCTGCCGAAGCTCGGCCACGCCTGCGGCCACAACCTGATCGCGACCTGGGGCGTCGGTGCCGGCATCGCGCTGCGTCGGGCGCTGCCGGACATGGTTGGTACGCTGAAAGTGATCGGCACACCGGCTGAAGAGGGCGGCGGCGGCAAGGTCATCATGGCCAACGCCGGTGTCTTCGACGGCATCGACGCCGTCATGATGATGCACCCGCGCGACACGACCTACGCTGACCGCGGCTCGCTCGCCATCGCCCGCTAC
>JAMLIA010000148.1 GCA_023954495.1 Thermomicrobiales bacterium
GCAGGAACTCGCCGACCGCAATTCGGCGGTCTTCCGCGGCATGGTGGAGGCCGTCGGCAGTTCCAACGACCAGTTCATCCGCACCACGGAGGATCGTCACAAGCGCGCCTGCCAGGCGATCTGGCAGCGCATGGCCGACAATGGCGACATCTATCTCGACCGCTACAGCGGCTGGTATTCCGTGCGGCAGGAGGCCTATTTCGACGAGAGCGAAACGACTCTCGGCGAAGACGGTGTCCGCCGCGAGCCGCTCGGCTCGCCGGTCGAGTGGAACGAGGAGGAGACCTATTTCTTCCGCCTTTCGGCCTATCAGGACAAGCTGCTCGAGCTCTATGAAAGTCAGCCCGATTTCATCGGTCCGGCGGAGCGCCGCAACGAGGTGATGAGCTTCGTCAAGTCTGGCCTGCGCGACCTCTCCGTATCGCGCTCGACGTTCAAGTGGGGCGTACCGGTACCCGGCGACGAGAAGCATGTGATGTATGTCTGGGTCGACGCGCTGACCAACTACCTGACCGGGGCTGGCTTCCCGGACACCGAATCGGACCTCTACCAACGGTATTGGCCCGCAGATCTGCATATGATCGGCAAGGACATCATCCGATTCCACACGGTGTACTGGCCCGCGTTCCTGATGTCGGCGGGAATCCCATTGCCGCGCAGGGTCTTTGCGCACGGATTCCTCTACAACCGGGGCGAGAAGATGAGCAAGTCGATCGGCAACCTCGTCTCGATCAAGGAGCTGATTCGGCGCGGGGATGAGCGCGCGTTCCGCCTGCTCGTCCTGCAATCGATCTACCGTAACCCGCTCGTGTTCAACGACGAAGTGCTCGAAGGCGCCCGCCGTGGCCTGGAGCGTCTCGATACTGCCGTGCGCGGCTACGACGCAACAACAGACGCAAATGATGCCGACGCCGAACGCGCCGCCGCCGAAGCTGACACACGCTTCCGTTCGGCAATGGACGACGACTTCAACACGCCCATCGCAATGTCAGTGCTGTTCGATCTGTCTCGCAGCGCCAATCGCGCCGAGGGTGCGGCGAAACATGTCCTGCAAGCCAAGCTCGTTCAGCTCGCGGGTGTGCTCGGCTTGCGGCTCGGTGCAAACACCTCCTCTGGGACAGGCGATGCAGCGCCGTTCATTGATCTCCTGATCTCAATCCGGGATGAGTTGCGGGCAGCGAAGCAGTGGACGCTGTCCGATCGGATTCGTGATGAGCTAGCAGAACGAGGGATCATCGTTGAGGACTCGGCCGACGGAGCGACCTGGCGGCGCAAGGACTGACAGTCGACGGCGAAAGCCTGGCGGCAATAGCGAGATCCTGTACGGCAGGAATGCCGTTCGGGAGTCGCTGCTCGCGAATCGTCGTCGCCACCAGCGTCTGCTGGTCGGTGACGGTATTGAGCAGCATGCGCGCATTCAGGAGATCACACAGATAGCAGTCGATCGGGGTATTGAGGTCAAGCGCACACCGCGTCACGACCTCGACACGCTGGTCAGCGGCAACCATCAGGGTGTCGCCCTGGTCACCTCCGCTTATCCGTATGCGGAAGTGCTGAACCTCGCCGAGCTGGCCGCGAATCATCGGGCCCTGCTGGCGCTCGACGGACTCGCCGACCCGCAGAACGTCGGGACGCTGCTCCGGACGGCTGAGATCACCGGTATTGCCGGTGTAATCATTCCGACCGATCGAGCGGCGTCGATCACGCCGGCTGTCGTCAACGCATCGGCTGGCGCAGTCGAGCACCTGAACATCCTGCAGGAGGTCAACCTCAGCCGCTGGCTCATGCGAGCCAAAGAGGCTGGGTTCTGGGTCGTCGGTCTGGCCGGTGACGACGAGGCGTCATCGTTGTTCGAGGTCAGCATGCAGCCACCGGTCGTCATCGTCACAGGCTCCGAGGGAGCGGGCATACGGCGGCTCGTGCGAGAGACATGCGACATCGTCGCCGCAATCCCGATGGCAGGGCAGATCGCTTCTCTGAATGCAGCAGTCGCCGGATCGATCGCACTCTACGAGGTGTTTCGCGATCGTGACAGCGATTCTGATGCTGTGGTGGTGACGTAATGCCGCGACGGTATACACTTGTTGGTCGCGCGTCCGCAACGCGAATGTCGGCGCGCGCAGAATGCGAACGAGCATGACACAGCAGACGTGCGCGGCACGTGAATGCACGAACATCGCGTTGCAGACAGTGAGGAAGGGCAGGGCGTGGTCAAGATCATTTTGATGCAGGACGTCCCCAAGTTGGGTGACGCCGGAACAGTCCAGGATGTTGCGCCGGGCTATGCGCGGAACTTTCTGATCCCGCAAGGCATCGCCACCATTGCGACCCGTGGCTCGATCAAGCAGGTCGAGGAGCGACAGGCAGCCGAGGCAAAGCGGATCGCAAAGCAGGAAGAAGAGCTGCGCGGTCTGTCCGAGCGCATCCAGGGCACCCGCATTGAGGTGCAGGTACGCGCTGGCGAGCAGGGCCGCCTGTATGGCTCGATCACAGCGGCCGACGTCGCAGAGAAGCTTGCCGCAGCCGTTGGCGAAGAGATCGACCGCCGTAAGGTCGACCTCGACGAGCCGATCCGTTCGCTCGGCGAGCACGAGGTGACGGTCCGGCTGGTTGGCCGACTCACTCCGACGATCACCGTCGTCGCGTTCGACCCGGACTACGTCCCTGAGGCGGAAGCTTCCGAGGACGAGGCCAGCGAGGACGAGCCGGACGAGGCAGCCGAAGAGGCGGAGTAGCCCACCATGGTGCAGGCGATCGATCGGCTTCCACCTCACAATATCGACGCGGAGCAATCCGTGCTGGGGTCGTTGCTGATCGATCGCGATGCCGTGATCCGCATCGCTTCCTATGTCAAGCCGACCGATTTCTACCGGTCGGCTCATGGCGTCATCTACGAAGCAATCATCAACCTCTACAATCGCCGCGAGCCGACTGACCTCATTACCCTCGTCGATGAGCTG
>JAMLIA010000149.1 GCA_023954495.1 Thermomicrobiales bacterium
GGTCGTACGTCGCCACCTTCGGTGACGGGACAAGCGCGCGGTCTTCGCCGTCAAACGGTTCTTCACGCCCGCCATTGAAGAAGTAGGTGACGTGCGCGTACTTCTCCGTCTCGGCAACGTGGAGCTGATGCTCGCCTGCCTCCGACACGACCCGCGCGATCGGAGCCTTCACCTCGATTGCCGGAAACGCTACCGCCGCATCGAGATAATCTGCGTATTCGGTCATGGCAACGAAGTCCAGATTGGCCGGTCGGGCATCGAACTGGACATCTTCGATCGGCGGACCAATGAGCGCCTGCGTCAGTTGGCGCGCACGATCGGCCCGGAAGTTGAAGAAGACGACCGAGTCTGACTCACCGATAACTATGGGGGCATCATCATCCCCGCGGATCGAAATCGGCTCGATGAATTCATCGGTCACTCCGGCAGCGTAGCTCTCGGAGACAGCGGCGATCGGATCGTGGCTCACCTGCCCAGTCCCGTGCACTAGAAGGTTGTACGCCTTGCGTGTACGTTCCCAGCGCCGGTCGCGATCCATTGCGAAGTAGCGTCCAATAACTGACGCGACGGCGCCCACGCCATGATGCGCAATCATCGATTGCACGTTCAGCAGATACTCGGCTCCGCCGGTCGGTGACGTGTCTCGACCATCGAGGATAGCGTGGATCGCTACGCGCGCCGCGCCTCGCTCAACCGCCATGCGTAGCAGCGCATCCAGATGACGGACGTGAGAATGCACACCGCCGTCGGACACGAGCCCAATGAGGTGGAGTGTCCGGGTGCCATCGTTCGTGCGGTCGATGGCGTGGGCCAGTGCCGGATTCTCGAAGAACGATCCATCCTCGATCGCCAGATCGATGCGGGTGATCGACTGATACACGACAAACCCGGCGCCCAGGTTGAGGTGTCCTACTTCGGAGTTCCCCATCTGACCATCCGGCAGGCCGACATCGCGACCGGATGTGTGCAGGGTCGTATGTGGGTGGGTCGACCAGAGACGGTCGAATACCGGCGTTTCGGCGAGGTCAATCGCGTTCCCCGGCCCGGCAGGGGCAAGGCCCCAACCATCAAGAATCACGAGTGCCACAGGCTGACGATTCTGGCCGTCTGTCATTCCAGATCCAACATCCCTTCACCGACAGCGTGCCCTGTTTGCGTCCGTCGGAGCTTCATCTCCAGTCGTCGCAACCGATGCTCGAATGCTGCGACCATTTCCAGATCACCGCCGAGTGCCGCACCGTCCGCACCACGCTGGGCGATCGCCAATGCGCGCTCATGATCGCGCTCACGATGCTCCAGGTGTTTCGAGAGCTCTTCAGCCGCCAGCAATCGAATGTCACGGCTCGGATCAGAGAGCGCATTCTCCCAGATCGCACACGCGGTCGCGTAGTTGCGCTGGCGCTTGAGCGTAACCGTCACCTCACGGAGCGCCCGTAGCCGCAGTGCGGTTGGGACCGACAGCGTGCTCCAGCAGTCGCTCAATTCATCGAACGCCTCGGGCGACCCAATCGTGCGCCAGCGATGCAGCGCGACTGCCACGCGGTCTACTGCATCGGTCGGCTGGTCCAGCCCTGCCTCGTAGGACTGCACAACTGCCATCAGCCGCGCCAGCGTCACAATATCGGTGCGGTTGTGCTCGAAGACAGCGTCAAGCGACGCGACATCCCGCGACTGCAGGTAATCGAAATACATCTGCGGGATCATCCAACCGGGGGCATCCAGCCCACGCGAGACGCCGAGCACCATGCGCTCGATCGTACCCAACGAGCAATTCGGCAGGCGATGCTTCCAGATTGCGCGCGCCGGCGAAAGGAGATCAAAATGAGTGCCCAACTCTGGGAATGACTGGGCGTGCATCCGATAGCGTGTGTCGAGTAGCGGAACATCAAAGGTGCGCCCGTTGTAGGTGACCAGTCCGTCCGCTCCCGTCAGCGCCTCCGACAGACCGGCAAGAAGCGCCCGCTCGTCGCCGGGATGACGCAGGAAGAACTGGCGCAGCAGGAAATCCCGCCCAACGAACCGCCCGATGCCCACAAGGAAGACATAGGTACCAGTTCCGCCGGATAAGCCGGTGGTTTCCGTATCAAGGAAGATCAGGCGACGCGGATCGTGGTAGCGGTGGTTGTTCGTTGCCGCGGCTGCGAAGAATCGCTCGTGGGCTGCCACAATGGGCTGCCCGCCAACGACACGCTCGATTACTGCGCACGGTCCTGCCGGTGTTGAAAGCAGGCGTGCTTCAGCGGGCAGGGGCCATTCGTCCTGCACCGCGCGCTGCGGACGCACCGCATCGCGTTGCAGCGCTCCGAATCGTTCGCGAAACGACCTCTCGCTCATCCGGATAACCCGTCCGTACTCATGCTGGACATTGTAGGCGGCTCGTCGAGGTTTGACACTCCAATTTGTGCAAGCCTAGAATCCTGTCAGGACAGGGAGAACGGGCCGCGCCGCTGCTTGGCCGGCCAATCGTTTGAAGGAACGCGAGGAGAGTCGACCGCTATGGCCTATCAGGTGACGCTCATTCCCGGTGACGGTATCGGGCCCGAGGTTTCAACCGCCACGCGGCGCGTTCTCGAAGCGACCGGCATCGCCTTCGAGTGGGACGTCCAGGAAGCTGGCATGACAGCGCTCGAGAAGGTTGGCGATGTCCTTCCTGAGACAGTCCTCGATTCCATCCGCAAGAATTCGATCGCGATCAAGGGTCCGTTGACAACACCACTCGGCGGCGGCTTCCGGAGCGTGAACGTTGGCCTGCGCCACGCGCTCCAGCTCTATGCCAACCTGCGCCCGGCACGGACGTACGAAGGCGTCCGGTCGATGTTCACAAATATCGATCTCGTCGTCGTCCGCGAGAACATGGA
>JAMLIA010000150.1 GCA_023954495.1 Thermomicrobiales bacterium
GCATGGGCTCGGTCCGGCCAAGGCGATCAAGCTGCTGGCATCGATCGAGCTGGGCAAGCGCATCGCCCAGATCACGCCGGAGGAGCGCGCGCAAATCCGTGGGCCGGAAGACCTGGCCGTTCTTTTTCAGCCGATGATGGTTGCGCTGGAGCATGAAGAGTTGCGTGTCGCCGTGCTTGATACGAAGCATCGCCTTGCGCGTGTCGTTACTGTGTATCAGGGCAGCGTGAACAGCGCGCAGGTGCGTGTGGCCGAAGTGTTCCGCGAGGCAGTGCGGGCCAACAGCCCAGCCATCGCGATCGCGCACAACCACCCCAGCGGCGACCCGACGCCATCCAGCGCCGATGTTTCGCTCACCGCCGAGCTCGCCCGCGCCGCCACGCTGCTGGACATCGATCTCATCGACCACCTCATCATCGGCGATGGTCGCTGGGTGTCCCTGCGCCGGCTCGGGCTGGGCTTTCCGACGGGGAGGTGACGGCCTATTCCCCATGCAGTTGCGTAATTCGCATGCCTCGCAGATGATGGACGCGGGGAGTGCGTGGGAGGCACGAGAGAACTCGGTAGGAACAGGTGATGGAGGTTCGCGATGAGCGATTCCGCCCAGTGGTGGACAATAGGGCTACTTGTTGCCTTCATGGTTATTGGTCTGGCGATGATCTTTCTGTCACGCGGGCAGAAGGATGTCGCCTCGTCCAGATTCGTTGGTAACGGCGTAGTTGCGTCGGGTGATGAGACGGCTGAGCTGCTGGCGAGTGGCAGCACGTCGGCACCGACGAGCGCCGACGTGACTCATACGAGATTGCTCTACGCCACGGAAGCGGTGGCCGACGGAGTTGGTGACGCTGCCGCCAAGTCTGCGGCGCTATCGTCAATCGACGTCACGGCTGTCGAGGACGCCGGGATGGCGGCTACATTGGCGGCAGGTGGTGACCTGCCCGAGACGGAGCAACCAGCGCCGGCTGTGGCCGCTGCGCCGAGTGTGCTGACAACTGAGCCGGCTATACCCGTTGTCGGCACGGAACTCTCCGAGCGCGACTGGGCGACCACTGATTCGCCAGCAGAGGTGACGGCGACGCTTCCGGTGGTTGATGAGGCACCAGCAGGTCAGGAGACGACGGCCGATGCGAGCGCGGATGCGACCGGCGCGGAGTCAGTCGCTGCGCCGATGTCGTTCGTCGGGCAGTCGGATGCGACGGTGCAATCGGTGCAGATCGTGGAGTTGCACCACGGTGCAGATGGGCATGATCACGGTAGCGAGTGGATCGTTATTGGCAACGAGAGTGCCGGGATGGTCAATCTGGCCGGCTGGCGGCTGACCGACGATGGCGAGAAGCACGTCTACACATTCCCGTCGTTCGACCTGGCAACCGGTGGTCGCGTGAATGTCTATATGGCGCGCGGGGATGATGGCGGGGACGCTCTCTACGTCGGGCGAAACAACCGCTGGTGGAACAACGATGGCGACTGCGCGTACCTCTACGACGCCAGCGGAGCGCTCGTCGATCGCCACTGCTATGGGAACGCCGTACCTGCGGAATAGCGCCACACTCCACAGCGCCCGCGTGGCGATGACGCCCCGAGCCTCGATTGCAGCGTGCAGAGGCGGCAACGACTGCCGCCGTCCGAAGGGAGACACTGATGGACTTCCGGCTCACCGACGAGCAACGCACCGCTCAGGCGCTGGCGCGCGAATTCACCGAACGCGAGATTGTGCCGGTCGCGGCTGAGTACGACCAGCAGCACCGCTTCCCGCGCGAGATCCTGCAGCGTGCCGCACAGGCCGGGCTGACTTCGCTGACCGTCCCAGAGGAATACGGCGGGGCTGGTGCGTCGCTGATGACACTCGCGCTGGTCTCCGAGCAGTTTGGCTGGGGCTGCGCCGGCATCGCCACCTCGCTGGGCATCAACACGTTGGCAGCCGATCCGATCCTGCTGGCTGGTCGGGACGATCAGAAGCACGAGTATCTCGGACGCTTGAACGAGGGTGCACTGGGTGCCTACGCGCTGACCGAGCCGGCGGTCGGCTCGGACGTGTCGGGCGTGACGACGCGGGCAAAGCGCGTTGGCGATGACTACGTGCTGAATGGCAGCAAGATCTGGATCTCGAACGCGCCGCACGCCGACTTCTTCGTCGTGTTTGCCAAGACCGATCCCGAGGCGGGCCGCAGGGGGATCAGCGCGTTTCTGGTCGAGCGCGAGACGCCGGGCCTCGATGTCGGCAACCCGCTGCCGAAGCTCGGGCAGCGCTCGTCACCGGCGGCGGAAGTGTTCTTCAATGATGTCGTCGTGCCGGAACGCAATCTGCTGGGCGAAGAGGGTGCCGGTTTCCTGATCGCGATGGGTGTGTTCG
>JAMLIA010000151.1 GCA_023954495.1 Thermomicrobiales bacterium
TCTGACGCTGGCGTTCTGGGTGCCGGGGGTGATTCACGCGATTCTCGTGGTTAATGAGTACAAGGCCGACAAGCGCGCGGAGCGAATTATGCGGGGGACCCGCTAACAGCCTGCGCGGAGTATGCTTGCGCCATACATCCCGCAATCGAAGCGTCGTGCCGCGTGGTAGCGACAGGAGAGGATGCGATGGAGAAGCGCGAATCGGATGCGCAGACGTCGATCGACGGTCATGCGCTGCGCCCCGAAAGTCTGATGATGAGCTACGGCTACCGACCGGAGTGGTCGGAAGGCTCGCTCAAGCCGCCGATCTTCCAGACGTCGACGTTCGTCTTCAAGTCGGCCGAGGACGGCAAGGCGTTCTTCGAGGTCGCCTACGGTCTGCGTGAGCCGACGGCCGGCGAGGAGTCGGGGCTGATCTACAGTCGGATCAACAACCCGGACCTGGAGATCGTCGAGGACCGGCTGGCGATCTGGGACGAGGCGGAGTCGTGCGCCGTCTTCGCCAGCGGCATGGCGGCGATCACCACGACGATGCTCGCCTATCTACGTCCCGGCGATACGCTCGTCCACTCGGAGCCGCTCTACGGCGGTACAGACCACTTCATCCGCCATGTGCTGGCTGATTTCGGCATCAAGGCCGCTGGCTTCAAAGCCGGAGAAGGGCCGGAAGCGCTGGAAGAAGCCGTCGCCGGACTTGCTCCCGGCTCGGTCGGCATGATCTACGTTGAGACGCCGGCCAATCCCACCAACGCACTGGTCGACATCGCCCACTGTGCAGCAATCGCGCGGTCACTTTCAACCGCTGAGCGGCACGTCCCGGTGGCTGTCGATAACACGTTCCTCGGCCCGGTCTGGTCACAGCCGCTGAAGCACGGCGCGGACCTGGTGATCTATTCGGCGACCAAGTACATCGGCGGCCACAGCGATCTTATTGCCGGTGCCTGCCTCGGCTCGAAGACGGTCATGGCACCGGTGCGGGCGCTGCGCACATTCTTCGGCTCGATGCTCTCGCCCTTCCACGGCTGGCTGATGCTGCGCAGTCTGGAGACGCTGAAGATCCGGATGGTCCAGCAGACCGAGAACGCCAAGCTCATCGCCGAGTTCCTGCGCGATCACCCGGCGGTCGAGAAGGTCTACTACCTCGGACACATCGACGAATCCGATCCGCAGTATGACGTTTACCAGCGTCAATGCCTCGCGCCGGGCGCGATGGTGTCGTTCGACGTGCGCGGCGGCGAGGCGGAGGCGTTCGCCTTCCTCAACGCGCTGAAGATCTGCCACCTCGCAGTCAGCCTCGGCGGCACCGAATCGCTCGCCGAGCACCCCTCAACGATGACGCACTCCGACGTGCCGAAGGCCGAGAAGGAGCGCATGGGGCTGACCGACAAGATGGTCCGTCTATCAATTGGCCTCGAGGATCCGCAGGACCTCATGCGCGACTTCGATCAGGCGCTAGCCGCCGCGATGAAGACGCAGACGCTCGCGGTCGGGGACTGACCAAATACGCGGTCGCGGATAACCGCAAGCTTTTGTCAGCGACGATGGCAGATCAAGGGGGCCGGACACCTACACATGCGATTGGTGTTCGGCCGTCTTACTACGAGGCGATCCATTGGTATGCAAGCGTTGTCTCGCACCAGACAACGCTCTGAATATGTCCTTTGCAGGCATCGCTTTCCATCGTTGCCAGTCGGCAGGTTGGTTTCATTTATGGACAATCAAGACTTCTTGAGCTCGCAGCGAGATGCCCAGAACGACACCCAATGGGACGAAGAGCAACGCCAGGTGATTCATCCATCCGCCAATCAGCCTATAGATTCTGACTTCATTGACCGCGTCAACCGTTTCATCGATCGCTATCGATCAGCGCTGGAATCACTTGCGCAACGCTAACGGTACGTCAGATCCTGCCAGCCCACGGCACTCTCACCGCGCCCGCAGCGCAGCCAGCGCGGCAGCACCCGACAGCCCGGCAGCCAGCCAGATAATTGGTGTGTAGGAGCCGAGCGCCACGAGCAACAGCCCGGCCCCGACCGGCGCGATCGACCGAGCGACGGTGATGCAGAGCGCGACGACGCCGTTGATCGCGCCATAGCTGGACGCGCCGAAGAGGTCGGAGACGAGCGCGGCGCGCGCCGGCGTGATCGCGCCGAACCCCGCGCCGAAGAGGATGACGAACAGGACGACGC
>JAMLIA010000152.1 GCA_023954495.1 Thermomicrobiales bacterium
CCGCGCGGTGCTGGAGCGCTACGAGCCGCGTGAGATCGGCACGCGCCTGCTGACCGGCGCTGAAGATGCCTTCGATCTGCTGGTCGATGCACCTCGCAAGCTCGATCGACTGATCAGTATCCTGGAGAGCGGCAACTTCGAGACGGCCATCAGAGTGGTTGAGGCAGAGCGCTACGTCCGCGAGTTCCAGTCGCTCATCAATCGACTGGTTGTCGCCTGGCTGGTTGGTACGAGCCTGATCAGCCTCAGTGTCCTGCTGGCCATCTATCGACCGAGCTTCGTCGAGGAATGGTTGGGGCTGCTGTTCTGGATCGGCGCGGCGGTGACGGTCGCGGCCGGCGGCATCCTGGTCCTGATCCTGATGCGCCGCCGGCCGTGATCGTTGGTCGTTACAGGTAGCGGTCGAACCAGTCCAGCATCGCGTTCAGACGCTCGATGCGGTGCTTCGGCTGGCCGGTTCGCGACATGCCGTGGCTCTCGTCCGGATACAGCATCATCTCGACTGTCTTGCCGCGCCGCTTCAGTGCCGTGAAGAGCTGCTGCGCCTGACCGATCGGGCAGCGCATGTCCTGCTCCTGATGCTCGATCAGCAGCGGCGTGTCGATGTTCTCGACGTAGGTGATCGGCGAGAGCTCCCAGTAGATGTCGGGGTCGTCCCACGGGTCGCCGCCGATCGTCTGGTCGGCCATCGCGAAGTAGATGTCGTCGGTGCCGTAGGTCGAGTACATGTCCGACAGGCAGCGCTGCGTCACCGCCGCCTTGAAGCGGTCGGTGTGGCCGATGACCCAATTGGTCATGAACCCGCCGTACGAGCCGCCGAGGATGCCCAGCCGCTCCGGATCGACGTAGCCCTGCTCGATCGCCCAGTCAACGGCTGCCATCAGGTCCGGCATGTCGTGCTTGCCCCAGCCGCGGAACAGCGCGCCAGCGAACTCGTCGCCGTAGCCCGCAGAGCCACGCGGATTGGTGTAGAGGACAACGTAGCCACGTGCCGCCAGCGTCTGGAACTCGTGCATCAGCGCCTCGGCGTACATGCCGAACGGCCCGCCGTGGATTTCCAGCAGCATCGGATACTTCGTGTCTGGGTCGAAGTTGGCCGGCTTCATGATCCAGCCATGGATCATCGTGCCGTCGGCACTGGCTACGCGGAACTCCTCAGGCTGCGAAAGCGCGATGCTGCTGCCCCACTCGTCCCCAACGTGAGTGAGCTGGCTCAGTGCGCCGTCCGCACCACGGATCCAGATGTCACCCGCTGTCGTCGGCGTGCCGACACCGAGGGCGACGCGACCATCCGGCAGTTGCGCAGCATTGCTCACCTTATGCGCGCCGCTGGTTAGCAGTGTGACGCCGCCGTCCGGCACATCGACACGCGCGAGTTGGACCGATCCCTCGTCGCTACACACCGTCAGGATCGACTTGCCATCAGCCGCCCAGCGCGGGGCGCTTTCGGCGAAGAACGTCGAGTCGCCGATACCCTGGTCGGCCAGTGAGCGGTCGAATCCAGCACTCATCGACTCAGGCGACCCGCCACCGGCCGGGACGATGAATAGTTCAGTCCTCGCGGCGTCGGACGACAGGTTGCGGGTGCCCAGGCAGGCGATCGTCGTCCCGTCCGGAGACCACGACGGGCGCTTCCAGCTGCCGGTGCCATCGCTGACCCTTCGAATGTCCTGCCCGGCTGGACGGATCGCGTAGATATCGCGAACCTCTGACATCTCCCAATCATCGTCGCGATTCGAGGAG